>NZ_JBHXEM010000047.1:0-59745 GCF_042724755.1 Kitasatospora sp. NPDC127067
CCGCCGAACTCGCCGACCGGGCCCCGGCGTTGACCGCCCGCCGGGTCGACGAGTTCGGCGGCGGGGAGCTGCGGCTGGCCGGCACCGGGCGGCTCACCACCGCCCGGTCCTGCCTGCCGCAGGACCTCACCGCCGTCGGCGGGCTGCTGCTGCTCGGCACCCGACCGGTCGAGGCCGCGGACGGCGCCGGGGACTTCGACGACGTCTTCGGCCTGCACCACCCCGACCTCTCCCCCGCGCCCGCCGAGGGCACCCTGCTGGACGACCCGCGGCTGCGCCAGGACCTCGCCGATCTGCGGCGCTACTTCCGCGACGCCCGGCTGGAGCGGCTGCGCGCGGTGGACGGCCGGCTGCTCGCCGTCTTCCGTACCGGCCCCGCCGCCGCCGACGTCCGGGTGCTGCGCTGGCGCCTCGACGGCGGCCCCGCCGACGACGCGCAGCCGTCCTACCTGGACGGGCGCGGCGAGCGCGACCACGTCCCCGCCGACGGGCAGCAGCTGCCCTGGACCGCCGTCACCCGGGACGACCAGCTGCCCGCCGGGCCCGGCCGCCCGCCCCGCGCGGACCTGGCCGGAGAGCTGCTGATCGGCGTCGACGGCGGCCGGCTGACCATCGCCGCCCCGGACGGCCGGGAGCTGCACCGCGAACCGCTGGCCGAGGCCCTGCAGACCCTCGCCGACGCCCGGATCGCCCACGCCCGGCTCGGCACCCTGCTGCTGGTGCGGGTGCGCCCGTACCAGGAGGAGACCGACCGGCACCTGGTGGTCCACCTGCCCACCGGCGCCGTCACCCGGATCGACGCGCTCGGCCAGGCCTGTCTGCGGCTGCCCGCCGACCAGGGCGTGGCCTTCCCCGGCGGCTGCCACCTGGTGGACGGCACCGTGCGCGTCTTCGACCAGCCGGTCGACGGCCTGGTGTACGAGCGCACCGTCCTGTCGCCCAACGGCGAGGACGTGCTGTACGAGTTCCGCTCCCCCGCCGACGGCCGCGCCCTGCTCCAGCCGTACAACAGCGTGCGCCAGGAGGCCGCCGTCCCGCTGCCCTGCCAGGGCTACTCGCTGCTCGCCGACGGCACCCTGATCGCGCTGCGCCCGGCCGAGGACGGGCCGACCCGGTTGCACCCCGTCCAGATCTGGCAGACCCCGTTCACCAGCGAGCGCTTCGCCGCCGAACAGCCGCCCGGCAGCGGGCCGCTGGCCCGGATCGGCAACGCCGACCTGGTCCGCGGCCTGGCCGACTGCCTGGCCCTGGCCCGGCTGGCCGCGGCCGGCGCCGACACCCCGGCCGGCCACCGGGCCGTCCTCGCCGCCTGCACCCGCACCGCCGACCGGCACCACTGGCTCGGCCAGAGCGGCCTCGGCGACCTCGCCGCGCCGCTCGCCGAGATCCGCGACACCGCCCGGCAGGTCGTCGCCGAGTACGAGGCCGTCGCCCAGCTCACCGCGCACGCCGCCCGGCGGGCCGACGAGACCGCCGAGCACGTCGAGGGCCTGCTGCGCACCGCCCGCGGCGAGACCCTGGCCGACGCCGCCGAGTGGGTCGACCGGCTGGCCGGGCTGCGCCGCGCCCAGGGCCGCGTCGAGGCGCTGCGCGACCTGCCGCGCGCCGACGCCCCGCGGATCGACGCGCTCGCCGCGCACCTCGCCGAGGGTCTGGCCCGGGCGGCCGACCGCGCCGTCGTCCAGCTCGCCGAGCCGACCGCCTTCGAGCCGCACCGGCAGCGGGCGGGCGAGCTGGCGGAGCGGTGCGCCGCGATCGCCACCGCCGCCGAGGCCGAACCGCTGGGTCTCGAACTGGCCGCCCAGAGCGAGGCCCTGCAGACCGTCTCGGAGCTGGTCGGCACCCTCGATCTGGCCGACGCCACCACCCGCACCGCCATCCTCGACCGGCTCGCCGACGTGCTCGGGCTGCTCAACCGGGCCCGGTCCGCGCTGACCGTGCGCCGCCGGGAGCTGCGCACCCGCGAGGCCGCCGCCGAGTTCGCCGCCGAGACCGCCCTGCTCGGCCAGGCCACCACCGCCGCGCTCGCCGCCGCCGACACCCCCGAGGCCTGCGACGAGCAGCTCGGCCGGCTGCTGCTGCGGATCGAGCAGTTGGAGACCCGCTTCGCCGACGCCGACCCGGCCCTCGGCGAGCAGCTCACCGCCCGGCGCACCGAGATCCACGACGCGCTCACCGCCCGCCGCCAGCATCTGCTGGAGGAGCGGGCCCGGCGCGCCGACCGGCTGGTCGCCTCCGCCGGGCGCATCCTCGACACCCTGCACCGCCGGCTGGCCGCGCTGGACACCGCCGAGGAGATCGAGGCGGCCTTCGCCGCCGACCCGACCGCCGTCAAACTCCGCGACCTGGCGGGGCAGTTGACCGCGCTCGGCGACCGGGTCCGGGCCGAGGAGCTGACCGGACGGCTGCGCGCGGCGCGCGGCCGCGCCCAGCGGGCCCTGCGCGACCGCGCCGAACTCGCCGGGGACGGCCCCGGCACCCTGCGGCTGGGCCGTCACCTGTTCGCCGTCACCACCCGGCGGCCCGAACTCGCCCTGGTGCCCTGGCGCGGACGCCCCGCCTTCACGCTCACCGGCACCGACTACCGCTCCCCCGTCACCGACCCGGCCTTCGCCGCCACCGAGCGGTACTGGGACCGCCCGCTGCCCTCGGAGACCCCGCAGCTGTACCGCGCCGAGTACCTCGCGGCGAGCCTGCTGCCGGCCGCCGAGGCGGGGGCGCCGCGCACCGACGACGAGCTGCTGGAGTACGTCCGGCGGGCCGCCGAGCAGCGCCCGGACGAGGGCTACCAGCGCGGCGTGCACGACCACGACGCCGCGCTGCTGCTCCGCGCCCTGCTCCGGCTCGGCGCCGGGGCCGGGCTGTTGCGCCACCCGGCGGGCGCCCGGGCGGCCGCCCAGCTGTACTGGGCGCACGGCGCCGACGAGCGGCAGCGGCTGCTCTGGCACACCCGGGCCCGCTCGCTGGGCCTCGCCCGGGACGCCTTCGGCGGCGCACCGGCATCGGCCGCGCTGTCGGCGCTGGCCGCACTGGAGGCCGAACTCTCCGCGGCCGTTTCGGAGTTCGTTCCGGGGGCGGAGCCCTCCGGCGCCTACCTGGTGGCCGAACTGGCCGCCGCCGCACCCAGCTTCGCCCACTCCCCGGGCGCCGCCGCGCTGGTCGACAAGTTCCGCGCGGCACCCGAGTCGGCCGGCCTCACCGAGGCGCTGGCCGCGCTGCCCGAGGAACCCGGGCTGCTGCCGGTACGGCGCCAACTGGCCGCCGCCTGGCTGGAGTCGGGAGCATCCGACGCCGACCCGGCCGACCTCGCCGAGGCCGCCGCCGTCCTGCTCTGCCCGTCGCTGCCGCGCCGGCCCGCCGAGGGCGCCGTGGGTGCCCGGATCACCGGGCTGCTCGGCGACCACCCGCGGCTCGCGGGCGGGGCGCTCGACCTCCGAGTGGACGAACTGCTGGCCAAGGTACGGGAGTTCGAGCAGGTCGAGGTGCCCGGCCACCGGGCCTACCAGCGACTGCGGGGCGAACTGCTGGCCGCCGAGCACGCCCGGCTGCGGCTCGACCAGTACCGGCCCGCCCCGCTCAACGGCTTCGTCCGCAACCGGCTGATCGACCAGGTGTACCTGCCACTGGTCGGCGACAACCTCGCCAAGCAGCTCGGCACAGCCGCCGCTGGCGGGCCGGTCGACCGCAGCGGCCTGCTGCTGCTGGTCTCCCCGCCCGGCTACGGCAAGACCACCCTGGTCGAGTACCTCGCCGAGCGGCTCGGGCTGCTGCTGGTCTCCGTCAGCGGCCCCGCGCTCGGCCACCGGGTCACCTCGCTGGACCCGGCCGAGGCCCCCGACGCCACCTCCCGGCGCGAGGTCGAGAAGCTCAACTTCGCCCTGCACGCGGGCGACAACGTGCTGCTCTACCTGGACGACGTCCAGCACACCTCGCCCGAGTTCCTCCAGCGCTTCATCCCGCTGTGCGACGCCCAGCGCCGGATCGACGGCGTGTGGGACGGCGAGGCCCGCGAGTGGGACCTGCGCGGCAAGCGGTTCGCCGTGGTCATGGCCGCCAACCCGTACACCGAGTCCGGCCGCCTCTTCCGGCTGCCCGACATGCTCGCCAACCGGGCCGACGTGTGGAACCTCGGCGACGCCGTCGCCGGGCGCGAGGACCTCTTCGCGCTCAGCTTCGTCGAGAACGCCCTGCCGGCCGGCCCCCACCTGGCCCCGCTGGCCACCGCCGAGCGCGCCGACCTCGACACCCTGCTCGCCCGCGCCGGCGGCGTGCCCGGCGGCACCCTGGCCGGAGCCTGGCCCGCCGCCGAGGTCGAGCGGATGACCGCCGTCCTGGCCGGTCTGCTCCACCTGCGCTCCACCGTCCTGGCCGTCAACCGCGCCTACCTGGCCTCCGCTGCCCAGGACGACCGGACCCGCACCGAGCCCCCCTTCCTGCTCCAGGGCTCCTACCGCAACATGGCCAAGCTCGCCCAGCGCCTCGACCCCGCCCTCACCCGCCCCGAACTGGACGCCCTGCTCACCGACCACTACCGGGCCGAGGCCCAGCCCCTGGGCGCCGAGGCCGAGGCCCAGCTCCTCAAGCTCGCCGAGCTCCGCGGCACCCTGACACCCGAGCAGGCGGCCCGCTGGGCGGAGCTGAAGCGGTCCTGGCAGGAGCGCGGGCGCGCCGCCGAACGTCCTTGACCTGAAGGGCGCTTGAGGTCCTAGCCTCGGCCGCATGGGCTACTTCACCGAACGCGAGCGCAGCTATCTCACCGGCCAACCGCTGGCCCGTCTGGCCACCCTCGGCCCGGACGGCTCCCCGCAGGTCCGGCCGGTGGGCTTCCGGCTCAACGACGACGGCACCATCGACATCGGCGGGCCGGACAACGCCCGCAGCCGCAAGTACCGCAACGCCCGGGACCGCCCCGAGGTCTCCGTCCTGATCGACGACCTGGCGCCCGCCGACGATCCGGTCGCGGGCGGCTGGGGGCGCGGCGTGGAGATCCGCGGCCGGGCGGAGGTGCTCGCCGTGGACGTCCCGCCGGTGGCGCCCGACCTGTTCAGCCGGGACGTCATCCGGGTGCACCCCCGGCGGATCATCACCTGGAACCTGGAGTCGCCCGGCTCCACCGCCCGGGACGTCGGCTGACCCGGCCGGCCCCCGCACCCTCCGCGGCGCCCCCTGCCTCCCCGGCCGGGGGCGCCGTCGCGCCGTGTGCGCCGGCCGCCGTCCTCTGTGCGCTACTCCCGGGCCCGCAGGCCGTCCAGGATCAGGTCCGCGAGGCGCTCCGGGAGCTCGGGGCCGATCTCGCGGTGGCCGAGCAGGGCGCGGGCCTGGAGGGGTGCGCTGAGCAGTTCCAGGGCGAGGTCGGCGTCCGTGCCGGCCGGGAGTTCGCCGCGGTCGACGGCGCGCCGGACGACGGCGCCGGCCTGGGCGAGGCGGGAGTCCCAGAAGACCTGCCAGGCCTCGGCGAGGGCCGGGTCCTCGGAGCCGAGGGCGGCCGCGCGGGCCACGGCCCGGCCGAGCGGGGTGGCCAGGTACGCGGCGAGCGCGCGGGCGAAGGCGGTCAGGTCGGTGCGGACGGCCCCGGTGTCGGGGACCGGGATGCCCTCGTCGCTGGCGGTCAGCATGGCGTCCAGCACCAGCTTCTCCCGGCTGCCCCACCGCCGGTACACGGTGGTCTCGTTGACGCCGGCCCGGGCCGCGACGTCGGCGATGGTGAGCCGGGCGACGCCCCCTTCGGCCAGCGCCTCCATGGCGGCCGCCAGGACGTCCCGGCGCACCCGGGCGGCCCGGCCGCCCGGACGGCGGCGGATCGGGTCGGGCTCTTCCTCGGTCATGTGTCGATCACCTCGCCACCAGCTTAACGCAGGAGCACTTGCATTAAGCGACCCTCCGGCGCATAGTCGCTAATGCAAGAGTTCCGGCTTTAAGAGCGCAGGAGGCATCGCCATGTCCTTCACCTGGCCCCTGGACCCGCAGGACCTGTTCGTCGAGCGCTACCCGCAGATGACCCTCGGCCTGCCCGCCGCCGAGGTGGACGCGGTCCGCGCGGCCGTCACCGACATGTGGGCCGACCGGCCCGGCGGCTGGGTGTACGAGTGGTCCGCCCTCGCCGCCCGGCACGCCGGCGCCGGGCGCCACCGCCAGGCCGCTCAGGCTTACGGCTGGGCCAAGTTCCCCTCGCTCGCCGACGCGCCGAAGCGCACCGCGCTGGCCCGCCAGGTCGAGCAGTACCTGCTCGCCTCGCCCGGCTTCCCGGTCGACGTCGAGCGCCGCACGCTCACCGTCCCCCACCGCGGCGGCGAGGCCGCGGTCCCGGTCCACCTGATGGCGGCGCCCGGCCTGCCCGCCGACGCCCCGGTGGTGCTGGCCAGCGGCGGGGTGGACTCCTGGAAGACCGACCTGCACGGCATGTGGGAACAGCTCGCGCTCGCCCTGCCGGTCCGGCTGCTGCTGTTCGACCTCGCGGGCACCGGCGAGACCTCCCACCTGCCGATGACCCCGGACGGAGGCACCGAGGTGATCGAGGGCCTGATCGCCTTCGCCCGTACGCTCGGCGACGGCCGGGTCGGCCACTTCGGCATCTCGATGGGCGGCTACTACTCCGCGCGCACCGGGCTGACCGGCGCCGTGGACGCGGCGGTGGTGCTCGGCGGCCCGGTCGAGCACTCCTTCGACCCGGACCGCGGCTTCGACTTCGGCATGGACGGCATCGTGGGCAACGCCCTGGGCTTCGACGCGGCACCGGACCGGGCGGCCCTGGGCCGGGCCTTCGGCTCCTTCGGTCTGCGCCCGCTGCTGGACCGGGACGACCAGGCGCCGATGCTGGTGGTCAACGGCGCCGACGACGTCCACGTCCCACGGCACGACACCCTGGTGTTCGCCGGCCGCCGCGACACCCGGGTCGAACTGATCCCGGACACCGGGCACTGCGCCATTTCGAGGTTCGACGAGGCGATGGCGCTGATCGTCCCCTGGCTGAGGACCGCTCTCCTGGGATAGTCCGACGACCGCACGGTTCCCCCCGTCGGGGTATCCGCGCGTGTCGGCGATCCGGCCGGGTGGATCAGTGCCCCGGGCCCGGCCCCGGACTCCGCTCCGGGCCCGCGGCCGGGTTACACCCCGGGTTCCACCCCGGGCCCCGCGCAGGGCTCCGCTCGGGACTCCGCTCGGGACTCCGCTCGGGGCTCCGGCCCGGGCCGGGCCCCGCCGGCCGGTCCCGGGCCGCCGGTGCGGCCAGCGACTCCCAGACGGGATCGGGCAGCCCGGGGACGGCCCGCCCCTCGGCCTGCCAGCGCCGGGCCAGCTCGGCGTAGATGGGCGCTTCCGGGCCGGGTTCCGGCACCGGCCGTTCCGGCACCCGCGGCTCCGCCACCGGCCATTCCGTCGGCACCTGCGGCTCCGTCGTCGCGGGTGGCGACGGCTGTTCCGGCGGCCTGTCCGGAATGCCGCGCAGGATCGTTTCCTCACTCGGCTGCCGTTCCGGCACCGGCAGCCACCCGAATCCACTCACACCCACCCAACGCGCCCCGCCCGCACCGGGACACGGTCGGGTCAACCCGGTGCTCCGCAGGTCAACCCCCTGCGGAGCAACGCCGGGTGCGCAGGAAGTCGGCCCACCCGACTTCCTGCGCACGTCGTGCCCTCCCCATTGTCCCGGCACGGCCCGTGAGTTCTTCCCGGCGAGGCTCCCGGGTTTCCCGCCCGGGCCCCGGGTCCTTCCCGCTACCGCCGCCCCGCCGCCAGCAGCTCGGGCACGCTGGCGAGTTTCACCCGGGGCCGCCCCTCGGCCTCGCCGCGCTCGCGTTCCGCACGCTCCACCGCCCGCAGCTCCCGCAGCCCCACCGCGTCCGGCCGCCGGTGGCGCACCAGCCGCTCGAAGTCCTTGCGGCCCGCCTCCGGGACGAGCAGCGCCCGGGCGGCCGCGTCGTCCAGCAGCGCGTCCACGGTCTCCCGCGCGCAGGCCCGGTTGGCGCCGATCCCGCCGGACGGCCCGCGCTTGGCCCAGCCCACCACGTACGTCCCCGGCAGCGGCCGGCCGGTCGCCGGGTCGACGACCCGCCCGTTCCGGTGCGCGACCGTCCCGGCCCGCTCGTCGAACGGCAGCCCGGGCAGCGGTACGCCCCGGTGTCCGATCGAGCGCACCACCAGCCCGGCCCGGAGCACGTCCGTCGCCCCCGTGCCCTCGACCCGGCCGTCCGCCGTCGGGGTGGTCCGCTCGACGGTCAGGGCCTCGACCCGGCCGTCCCCGGAGAGTTCGACCGGCGCCGACAGGAACCGCAGCACGATCCGCCGCCCCGGCCCTGGCTCCGCGGACCCGTCGAACGGCACCAGCGGCAGCCCGGCCAGCAACCCCGCTCCCGCCGCCGTGTCCGACCCAGTGCCCGACCCCGCGCCGGACCCCGATCCCGCTTCCGCCCCCGCCGCCTCGATCGCCGCCCGCACCTCCGGGTGGTCCTCGACCACCACCTCGACGCCCGGCAGCTGCCGCAGGGCCAGGAACTCCGCCCTGGTCCACGCCGCCTGTCCGGGCCCGCGCCGGGCGAGCAGCACGACCTCCCGGACCCGGCTGCGGCGCAGCGCGGCCAGGGCGTGGTCGGCGATGTCGGTGGCGGCGAGCCGGTCGGGGTCGGTGAGCAGGATGCGGGCGATGTCCACCGCGACGTTGCCGTTGCCGATCACCACCACGCGCTGGGCCGACAGCTCCACCGCGTCGGCGGGCACGGTCGGTTCGGCGTTGTACCAGCGGACGAAGGCGGTCGCGGGCAGGCTGCCCGGCAGGTCCTCGCCGGGGACGCCGAGCCGTCGGTCGGCGGCCGCGCCGACCGCGTACACCACCGCGTGGTGGTGCGCGGCGAGCTCCTGGTGGGTGAGGTCCGTGCCGATCTCCACGTTGAGGTGCATCCGCAGCCGGGGGTCGCGGAAGACGCTCGCGAAGCTCTCCGCGATCCGCTTGGTGGACTGGTGGTCGGGCGCGACGCCGTGCCGCAGCAGGCCGCCGGTGACCGGCAGCCGGTCGATCATGGTGATCTCGGCGCTGGTGCCGCGCAGCAGTTCCTGCGCGGTGTACCCGGCGGAGGGGCCGGTGCCGACGACCGCGATCCGCAGCGCGCCGAGCTCGTCCGGCAGGCTGCGCGGGAAGCTGGGCGCGCCCCAGGCGTGGTCGCTGGGGTGGTCGCGGAACCAGTCGCGGTTGAGGTCGCCGAACACGGTGTCGGGCCCGCGCAGCCGGTCGACCGGGTACACCGCGTCCACCGGGCAGGCGTCCGCGCAGGCGCCGCAGTCGATGCAGGCCCGCGGGTCGATGTACAGCATGTCGGTGGTGCCGAACTCCGGCTCGTCCGGGGTCGGGTGGATGCAGTTGACCGGGCAGACGGACACGCACGAGGCGTCGTTGCAGCAGGTCTGGGTGATCGCGTAGGCCATGGCCGGGTGGGGTCCTCGCTGCGCGTGGGGGATGGGGCGGCTTGGTGGCGACGGTCCGTCAGAGCATGTGCACCCGGCGGTAGACGGCCGCCGAGCGGCTGGTGAGCAGTCCGGTCTCGGCGAGGAAGGCCATCAGGTGCCGGGAGCTGGTGCGCATCATCGCCTTGCGGTGCTCGCTGGCCCGCACCTCGGCGAGCGCCCGCTGCACGTCGAGCCCGGCGGCCTTGTAGACGCCCGGGTGCACCATGCTGGTGACGATGACGTACGCGCCCACGGCGATGCCGGTGGCGGAGGCGCGCCGGCGGGCGGGGCTCGCGTGGCGCATCCGCTCGCGGATCTCCTGCCGGGCGAACTTCATGTGCCGGGACTCCTCGACCACGTGGATCCGGGAGGTGCCGCGGACGATCTCCAGGACGTTCTCGCCGCGCATCCAGTCGCGCTGCATGACGTCGAGCACCTCTTCGGCCACCAGGATGCCGCCGTAGGCGAGTTCGCCCTTGGCGAGCGCCTTGAAGGCGCGGCCGGCCTGGGCGATCAGCTTGTGCGGGCGGTAGGCGGGGACGCCCATCTTGGCGCAGGCCCGGGCGAACATGATCGAGTGGCGGCACTCGTCGGCGATCTCGGTGAGCGCGAACTGGAACGCGGCGTCGGCGGGGTTCCTGAGGTACTGGTCGCGCAGCACCATCTGCTGGAGGATCATCTCGAACCAGATGCCGGTGTTCATGATCGAGCAGACCTCGTGCCGGGTGAGCACGACTCGCTGCCGCTCGGTCATCTCGCCCCACAGCCGGGTGCCGTAGAGGGTGCTCCACTCCGGGTTGAGGCCGTAGTGGTCCTCCGGGAGGGGGGCGTCCCAGTCGATCTCGGTCGAGGGGTCGTAGGAGAGGGTGGCGGCCGACTCCAGCAGCCGCTTCGAGACGTCGTCGTCGGCCTCGGTGTGGCCGTGCCCCGTCTGCCGGGTGAGCGCCATGGCTGCCTCCAGGTGCCTGTCACCGCGGGCTCCCGCTCACCCGCTTATTAGACGGACAGTACAATAAGAGCCGGTCGCCGAGAACCCCCTGTGCGGCAACGACCCGCGCGCGGGCGTATGGTTCGCGCCCCCTGCCCGTCCGTGTCCGTCCCGGGCCCGTTCCTGTCCGTCCCGGGTCCGCCCCGGGTGCGTCCCACCGCGCGCCGAAGGGCGGAACCCGCCCACCGGGTCCCGCCCTTCGCCGTACCCTCCGCTGCGCCGGCCGCGCCGCTGCGTCGTACGCGCTACGCCTCGCCGATCGCCTGCCGCAGCGCCTCCGCCGCCTCGGCCGTCGCCTCCCGGAAGCGGCCCCCGATGCCGAGGTAGTTGGCGTACCCGTGGATGAGGTCCGGCTGCCGGCTCAGCCGCACCGCGACCCCGGCCTCCTGCAGCGCCCGCGCGTACGCCTCGCCCTCGTCGCGCAGCGGGTCGAAGCCCGCGGTGCCGACGTACGCGGGCGGCAGGCCGGTCAGGTCCTCGGCGAGCAGCGGCGACAGCCGCGGGTCGGTGCGGTCGGCGGGCGCGGGCGCGTAGCGGTCGGCGAACCAGTCCATGTCCGCGTCGGTCAGGAAGAACCCGTCGGCGAACAGCCCGCGCGAGGGGCGCCGGGCCGAGGCGTCGGTCGCCGGGTAGAGCAGCAGCTGGAACACCGGGGCGGGCCCGCCCCGCCGGACGGCCTGCTGGGCGACGACGGCCGCCAGGTTGCCACCCGCGCTGTCCCCGCCGACCGCGATCCGCTCCGGGTCCGCGCCCAGGTCGGCCGCCTCGGCGTGGGCGTGGTCGAGGGCGGCCAGCGCGTCCTCGACCGCCGCCGGGAACACGTGCTCGGGCGCCAGCCGGTACTCCACCGACAGCACCCGCACCCGCGCCCGCCGGGCGAGGAAGCGGGCGACGTGGTCGTGGCTGGCCCGGCTGCCGACCACCCAGCCCCCGCCGTGCAGGAAGACCAGCAGGCCGGAGCCCGTCGCCAGCCCGTCCGGGGTGTACAGCGTGGCGGCCAGTTCGCCGTGCTCCCGCGGGATGCCAACGCTCCGCGCGGCCACCGCACGGTCCTGCGGCCCGCCCACCAGGTGCCGCGCGTGCTCCATCGCGGCCCGCGACGACCCGACCCCGCCCGGCATCACCAGGGCCGCCTTGGAAAGCCGTTGGAGCTTGAGCATCAGCTGCGCGTCCAGCGCGAGCGTCTGCCCGTCGCGGACCACCGGCTTGCCCGCGATGGCCCGCCGCAGGCCCTCCGGCAGGGCGTACGCGGCGCGGACGACGGCGGCCTGGATCCGGACGGGCGGTGGGATCGTCATCTCTTCTGCCTCCTGAGGGCGGCCCGGAACGGTGTCGGGGCGGTGTAGGGGCGGTTCTGCCGGAACCGGGAGCCCATGATGGGCCCCTCCCACCGGACGTGGAAGCCTCCTGGACACCGTCTGAACCCGCCCTCGACCCCGCCGCGCGCCCTCGACCCCGCCGCGCGCCGTCAGGCCCGCCCGCTCAGGCGCCGCGCCGGTCCTGCGCGTCGAAGGACGCCAGCGTGCGCGCGCCCGGTTCGAGCGCCCGGCGCAGTGCGGCCAGCACGTCCGCCTCCAACCCGCCCACGGCCTCGGCGAGTTCCTCCGCCACGTCCGCCGCGATCTCCTCGGCCACGGCGTCCGCGGCCGTACGGGGCCCCAGTTTGCTGACGGCGGCCGCGGCCCGGGCGGGGGTGAGCAGGGCGGAGGCCTGGACGAGGAGCCAGGCCGGGACGCCGGCCGCGCCCCGGGGCGGGGGGAGGTACGGGCGGGCGCCGTCGTAGCGGTCGTCCTCGGCGAAGGCCTGCTGCTTGACCTTCACCAGCGGACGGGCCGGGCCGGACTCGTGCCACTCGCCGGCGGGTTTGAGGACGTACCCCTCGGCGAGGTTGTCCGGCAGTTCGGGCAGGCCGAACAGCGCGGGCACCCGGGTGGGGTAGCGCACCGGCAGGTCGTGCAGCGCGGTCAGGGGGCCGTGCCCGAGCAGGGGCACGCAGGTGAGCCCGGCGGCCCGCGCGGCCGTGCGCAGGGTGCGGTCGGCGATCCACCGACGGCCCTCGGGCGTCTCGACGGTGGCGTCGAACGGCAGCCAGCGCAGGCCGGGGGCGTACCAGACGCCGGTCTGGACCGGGTCGACCCCGGGGGCGGCGGGCACCCCGGGGTGCGGGTAGCGGCCGCCGGCCAGTTCCCCGTAGATCGTCACCGCGGCACCGTCCCGGGTCCCGCGCACCGCGGCGGCGAACCGGGCCGCCGCGACGGACAGTTCGGGCCAGATCCGGCTGACGCCGAAGAAGGCGTCCAGGCCCTCGTCGTCCAGCAGTTCACGCCGTTTCGCGGCCCGCACCGAGCCGCCCTCGCAGACCACCGCGAAGTGTGCCCCGTGCACCTTCTCGGCCGCGGTCCACTCCCGGCTGCCGGGCCCGCCGGAGCGGCCGCGCGCGGGGATCTTGGGGTAGGGCCGCAGCTCGGGCCCGTCTGACTCCGTCTCGAAAACCGTCTCGGACACGAACGGCATCCTCGCCGCCGGGCCCGCCGCCCGGCAACCGGGATTCCGGCGGGCAACCGGCGGCGTCGGGGCGCCGCGCGGCCGGCGGGGGTCAGATCCCCCAGGCCGCCCGCAGCTCCGCGAAGGCCTCGTGGAACCCCGGGAAGGTCTTCCGCACGCAGCCCGGGTCGTCGAAGGTGATGCCGGGCGTGCGCAGCGAGGTGACGGCGAAGGACATCACGATCCGGTGGTCGGAGTGGGTGGTGATCTCGGCCGGGCGCGGGGTGCCGGGCCGGATCTCGATCCAGTCGTCCCCGGTGGCCACGGTGATGCCCATCGCGCGCAGGTTGTCGGCGCAGGCCTCCAGCCGGTCGCACTCCTTGACCCGGGTGTTGTGGACGTCCTCGATCCGCACCGGGCCGGTGGCGAACGGGGCGATGGCCGCGAGTGTGGGCATGGTGTCGGAGATGTCCCGCATGTTGACGGTGATCCCGCCGAGCGGACCGTCGCCGGCCACGGTCGTGCGGTCGCCGCCGATGTCCACCCGGGCGCCCATCCGCCGCAGCACGTCCACGAACCGCAGGTCGCCCTGGAGCGCGTCCCGGCCGAGGCCCGGGACGGTGACCTCGCGGCCGGCCAGGGCGGCGGCGGCGAAGAAGTAGCTGGCGGTGGAGGCGTCCGGTTCGATCGGGTGGTCGGCGGCCCGGTAGCCGCCGGCGGGCACCTCGAACACCTCGCCGGCGGGGGTCCGTTCCCGCTTCACCTCGACCCCGAAGTCGCGCATCATCGCCAGGGTGATGCCGATGTACGGGGCGGAGACCAGCCGGGTGACGGTGATCCGCAGGCCGTCCCGGGTGAGCGGGCCGAGCAGCAGCAGCGCGGTCAGGTACTGCGAGGACTGCCCGGCGTCCAGGGTGAGTTCACCGCCGCGGACGCCGTCGGCGACGACCGTCAGCGGGTGGTGCCCCTCGGCCTCCTCGTGCCGCAGGTCCACGCCCAGCTCGCGCAGCGCCCGGGTGAGCGGGGCGACCGGGCGGCGGCGCATCTGGGCGGAGGCGTCGAAGCGGTAGGTGCCGCGGCCGGCGGCGGCGAGGGTGGGCAGGAAGCGCGCGGTGGTGGCGCCGTCCCGGCAGTACACCTCGGCGTCCGGCACGGCGGGCCCGGACGGGCGGCCCTCCACCCGCCAGGTGTCGGCCGTCCGTTCGATCCGGTACCCGAGGCTTTCCAGGCCCTGCACGAAGCCCTCGGTGTCGTCCGAGGACAGCGGGCGGCGCAGAGTGGTCACGCCCTCGGCGGCGGCAGCCAGGAACAGGGCCCGGGCGGTGATGGACTTGGATCCCGGGATCTCCACAGCGGTCACGGCAGGCTCTCCCAACACGAGTGTCCGACAGGCGTCTCCGGTGACGTCGGGCCCGATCCTGCCCCACCCGGCCGCCGCGTTCGTCGGCCTTCCACGGACTGGACGGTGACGGGGGCGACAACAGCGGGCGAAGGACCGGCGGGCGACGGATCAGCGGGCGGGCGGCAGGGTGGCGCGCAGCCGGCGGATCGTCCGCAGGACCTCGTCCCGGTGCTTGGCCGACTTCACCCAGGCGGGCAGCCGGGCGACCAGGCTCAGCGAGCCGGGGACCGCGGTGCGTTCGCGCAGGACGGCCCCGACGTAGGACTCCAGCAGGTCGAGGTGGGCGGGGTTGTACGCCCACAGCCGCCGGCCGCAGCAGTCCGCGTCCAGCCAGAGCGGCAGTCGGAAGTACGGGTCGACGGGGCCGCCGAACGCCAGGTGGTCCGGGAAGGCGTCCACGGCGTGCCCGCAGCCGCACCTCAGCCGCAGGCGGGTCTGCTCCCGGCCGCCGATCCACCGGTGCTCGCACGCGTCGCCCGGCCGCGCGAGGACGAGGGCGCAGCCGCCGCACTTCGGGCAGCGGACGAGCACCTCGTCGGCGAAGTCGTACAGCTTGACCCCGGGGTCGGTGAACCGGCGCTGCTCCGTGACGCCCGCCGTCCTGCCCGCCATTCCTGTCCTCCGTATTGCCGACCGCTTGGCGTGGTGATCATCTCATCGGTTCGGCGAACGGCCCGGCCTCCGGTCAGCAGCGCGCCCAGAGCCCGGCCAGGTGCGCGTGCAGGACCTCCTCCGCCTCCCCCACCGTCCGGTGCCCGACCAGGACGTGCGTGGTGAGCCCGTCGGCGAGGGCGAGCAGCGCGCGGGCCTCGGTCCGCGCGACGACGGCCCCGCCCGCGGCCGCCCCGCCGATCACCGATCCGCCGACGGCCGCCCCGCCGACGGCTTCCGTGACCAGCCGCACCATCAGTTCCTCCAGCGCCGCGTAGCTGCTGCGCAGGGTCGCCGCCAGCGCCGGGTTGACGGCGGCCCCGGCGACGAAGGCGAGCCAGATCCTGGCCTCGGCCCGGTGTTCCTCGCGCAGCAGCGCCACCTCGCCCGCCACCAGCCCGAGTTCGCCGGCCGCCGACTGCGCGGGGCCGGCCGCGAGCCGGCTCCGCACCCGCTCGGTGACCCGCTCGCCGACGTGCGCGAGCGCGAACAGCAGCATCTCCTCCTTGGTGCGGAAGCAGCGCTGGACGGCTCCCATCGAGACCTCCGCCCGGGTGGCGACGTCCCGCAGGGTGACGCCCTCCAGCCCGTGCTCGTCCACCAGCAGGCAGACGGCCTCGGCGATCCGCCGGCGCCGGCCCTCGTGGTCCACCTGCTTGGGCATCCCCGGTCTCCCTCCGCGTTTCCTTCGGTCCTCGTTGGTCACCGCCGAGCACCGTTGGTCACCGTTTTATTCGATGCAAGCGTATCGGTTTCCGGACTATGGTGATTCCGTTCCGATGCGATCGCATCGGAACCAGGTCGAGGAGAGCCGAGGAGAACTCCCATGCCCCTGTGGAGCAAGCCCGCCACCGAACTCGCCGCCGCCGTGCGCACGGGCGAGGTGTCGGCACTGGACGTGGCGGACGAGCACCTGGACCGGATCGCCGAGGTCAACCCGTACCTGAACGCCGTCACCCAGCTGCTCGCCGACCGGGCCCGCGCGGCCGCCCGGGAGACCGACCGCCGCCGGGCCGCGGGCGAGGAACTGGGTCCGCTCGCGGGCGTGCCGTTCACCGTGAAGGAGTGCACCCCGATCGCCGGCGTGCCGACCACCTTCGGCAGCCCGCGCTTCCGCGACCACGTCGCCGCCGCCGACGCCGTCCCGGTGGCCCGGCTGCGCGCGGCCGGGGCGATCCCGATCGGCCACAGCAACCTGCCGACCCTGATCCTCGCCGGGATGCACACCCGCAGCGAGCTGTACGGCGACACCCGCAACCCGTGGGACGCGGGCCGCACCCCCGGTGGCAGCAGCGGCGGGGACGGCGTGGCGGTCGCCGCCGGCATGGCCCCGCTCGGGCTCGGCAACGACTCCGGCGGCTCGGTCCGCGTCCCCGCCTCCTTCTGCGGGGTCGCCGCCCTCAATCCGACCACCGGCCGGTTCCCCGCCGACCAGCGCCTGATCGGCCCGGACGACCCCGGCCCGGCCTCCCAGGTCCTGGTCGCCGACGGCCCGTTGGCCCGTACGGTCGCCGACCTGCGGCTCGCCTACGAGACGCTGGCGGGCACCGACCCGCGCGACCCGCGCGCCGTGCCCGTCCCGCTGTACGGGGAACCGCTCGCCGCCCCGATCAAGGTCGCCGTCGTCGCCGATCCCGGCGGTCACGGCAGCCACGGCGGCCATGGGGTGCACCCCACCGTCCGCCGCGCCGTCGAGACCGCCGCCGACGCGCTGCGCGACGCCGGGTACGACGTCCGGGAGGTCCCCGACGTCCCGCGGATGGAGGAGGCGCTCGACGCCTACCACCGCCTCGCCGTCACCGAGTTCGCGCCGAGCTGGCCCGTCGTGCGGCAGCTGCTCGGCGAGGGCGGCGACCGCTACATCGAGCTGATGATGCGCGGCGCCCGGCCCGTGGACGCCCCCGGCCTGATCCGGCTGATGAGCGTCTGGATGAGCATCCGCCGCTCGTGGACGGAGTTCCTGCACGAGTACCCGCTGCTGCTGGGCCCGGTGTTCACCGAGCCGCCGGTCGAGCCCGGACTGGAGTCCCGGGACCAGGCGGGCCGCGACCGGGTCGACTCGGCCATGCGGCTGTGCTCGGTGACCAGCTTCGTCGGCGTGCCGGCCGTCGCCGTCCCCACCGGCCTCGCCGCGGACGGCCTGCCCACCGGCGTCCAGCTCGTCGGCCGCGCCTTCCGGGAGGACCTGTGCCTGGCCGCCGCCCAGGCCGTCGAGGACCGCCTCGGCACCCTCACGCCGATCGACCCCGTGCGGTAGCGGCCCTCTGGGCCGTCGGCGGCCCTCTGGGCCGTCGCGGTTCCGGGGCCGCCCGACCCGCCCGCCCCGCCGGCTACGCCCCCGGCAGCCCCGGCACCACCAACCCGCTCTCGTACGCGATCACCACCGCGTGGGTCCGGTTCTGCGCGCCGAGCTTGCCCAGCACGTTCCCCACGTGCGTCTTGACGGTCTCCTGGCTGACGGCGAGCGCCTGCGCGATCTCCGGGTTGGACAGTCCGGTCGCCATCAGCCGCAGCACGCCCTCCTCCCGCCCGGTCAGCGCCGCCCGGGGCAGCGCCTCGGCCGAGTCCAGCGGCCGGGCCGCGACCATCCGGCTCAGCGCGGCGGGGAACAGCACCGCCTCCCCCGCCGCCGCCACCCGCACCGCCTCGGCGATCTGCGGGACGGGCCGCCGCTTCAGCACGAAGCCGCTGGCGCCGGCGCTCAGCGCGGCGGTGACGTAGGCGTCGTTCTCGAAGGTGGTGATCACCACGACCTTGGGCGGGTCGGCGTGCTCCCGGAGCAGTTCGCGGGTGGCGTCGATGCCGTTGCGGCGCGGCATCCGCACGTCCATCAGCACCACGTCGGGCCGCAGCAGCCGGGCCTGCTCGACCGCCTCGACGCCGTCGGCGGCCTTCCCGACCACCGTGATGCCGGGCTGGGCGCCGAGCAGGGTGCCCAGGCCGCTGCGGGTGAGGGGGTCGTCGTCGGCGATCAGGACGGTGACGTCGGACGGCGCGCCCGCGTCGGGGCCGGCGCCGCTCACGCCGACCACCGCATCGGCAGCCGGACCGCCAGCCGCCACTGCCCGTCGCCGTCCGGGCCGGCCTCGAACTCGCCGTGCAGCAGCCGCACCCGCTCGGCCAGCCCGGGCAGGCCGTGCCCGGAGGTCGGGAAGCCGCTCGCGCCCGGTCCCCCGGCGGCGCCCGCCGTCCCGTTGACCACGGTCAGCTCCAGTTCCTCCGGTCCCGCCGTCACCCGCAGCTCGATCGGCCCGCCGTTGCCGTGCCGCAGCGCGTTGGTCAGCCCTTCCTGGACGATCCGGTAGGCGGCCCGGGAGAGGGTGCCCTGCACCTGCGCGAGGTCCCCCGTGGTCCGCGGCGCCACGACGGCGCCCGCGTGCCGCAGCCGGTCGATCAGCTCGGGCAGGTCGGCGAGGGTGCGGGTCGGGGCGGTGCCGGTCTGCTCCTCGCGCAGTGCGCCGAGCACGTAGTCGAGGTCCTCCAGCGCGGCCCGGGTCGATTCCTCGATGCTGCGCATGGCGGCCCGCGCCGCCGCCGGGTCGTCGGCGAGCACCTCGCCCGCGACGGCCGCCTGGATGGTGGCGGCGGTCAGGGTGTGCCCGATGGAGTCGTGCAACTCGTGGGCCAGCCGGTTGCGTTCGGCCAGCAGCCGCTCCCGCTCGGCGGCCATGGCGAGCCGCTCGGCGGGCGAGGGCCCGAGCAGTCGCGGTGCCAGCCAGCGCAGCGCCCCCGACGCCCCGGCGAGCAGCACCGCCGCGAGGACCAGGCTGAGCGCCCCGATGACCCACGACCAGACGCCGGTCACGTCCGCGCCCCAGCCGAAGAGGCTGACCCGGGCCGAGCCCTCCACCCATCGTCCCGGCAGCGTCATCCCCATCACGAGGAACGTGCTGCCGCCGATCAGCACCGTCCACCCGAGCGCCACGTGCGCCACCACGAACGCCGGCGTCCGCCAGCGCTCCGCCGCGGCCCCCTTCACCGGGGCGGGCACCGCGACGCCCAGCAGTCGCCGCGCGCCAGCCGCCAGCACCCGGCGCACCGCTCGGGGCAGCCCGGCCACCGCGAGCAGCACCACCCACAGCGGCAGCGCCAGCCAGACCGTGTCCGGCCGGCCGGACACCCCGAGCGTCATCCCGAGCGCCACCATCGCCACCGGCAGCCCGGCCAGCGCTCCGAGTACCGCGAACAGCACCCCCGTGTACGTCGACCTGCGCAGCAGCAACCGCATTCCCTTGATCATGTTCGCCAGTATCACCGGCCCCCTCGCCCCCGCCCTCCCCCGATCGAGGGAGGAGCTCCGGCGGCCTCCCCCGGCGACCCGTCGGGGCACATCGGCGGTCGCCGGTGGGGGTCGACGGGGGGTCTGCGAGGGGTCGCCGGGGGGCGGCGGGGGCCGCCGCGAACTCGGCCGGATCGCGACCACCCGTTCGCGTGAATACGGGTCGAAGCCACCGCCAGGCCGCCGGAGTTCCAGACCATCGCATGAATGACGATCAATCAAAAGCTCTTCCGACAAGGCCTTTTGGCGACCGCTTCCACCGTCGCGGCACTGGCCGCGACGGCCGCCCAGGCCGCACCCGTCCAGCGGGACGACGGCCCGCACCGCTACAAGGTGTCCATCCGGAGCGCCGGGGCCTGGGCGCTGCCCGCCGGCCTGACCTCCTTCACGGTGTACGCCCGGGGGCCCGGTGGCGGCTCGTCCGGCCGGGACGGTCGGCCCGGTGGCGGCGGCACCGAGGGCGACGACGGCCCACCGGTCGCCGCCCGGTAGCACAACCCGCGCGCCGAGGAGGGCGGGGAGCGGCGCACCCCCGCCACCCTCGGCGCCCCCGCCGCCCGGGCACCCGCCACAGCCGTCCGACATCGCACGAGACCACCCCAAACCGTTCGGAACCGCGCCGCCGCCACCCCGCGGACGCGCCCAAAAGGGGTGTGATTCCGGCCGATTCGGCGATCGCCCTGCCAACGAACCGACCGTGGATGAGACTTGGCCGTCGGACCGGGAACCCGACCGACCCGAATCCGACGGAGCATCAACTCTCTTGATCCACTTGATCGTTGACACGACAGGAGTTTCCGGATGGCTGGTTCCCCCACCCTTCGCAGAGCCGCCCCGGCCGCCGCCGCGGCGGCCGTCGCCCTGCTGCTCGGCCCGGTGCCCACGGCCGCGGCGGCCGACCCTGGCGCACCGGTGCCGACCCCGTACCTGCTGCCACTGCCCGCGAACGCCGCCCCGCTCAGCTCGGTGTACGGCCTGAACGACGCGGGCGACATCCTCGGCGAGACCTACCTGAACATCCCCAACCGGTTCGCCCCGCGGGCGCTCCGCTGGAACACCCACCGGTCCGGCGTCACCACCCTGGAGCCGCTGCCCGGCGAGGTCGCCACCCGCCCGGGCTCCCTGAACGCGTCGGGCGTCGCGGTCGGGGTCTCCTTCGCCACGCTGACCGACAACCACCCGGTCCGCTGGGCGGCGGACGGCACCCCGACCGCGCTGGAGCTGCCGACCGGGGCCCGCGGCGGCAGCGCGTCCAGGATCAACAACGCCGGTGTGGTGATCGGCGGCTGGTACGACTCCGGCTACCGGTCCAAGCCCTTGAAGTGGCAGGCCGACGGTACCCGGGTCGACCTGCCGCTGCTGCCCGGCGACGGCACCGGCTCGGCCTCGTTCATCAACGACGCGGGCTTCGTCATCGGCTGGTCCTCGGGGTCCGTCGGCGGCGAGTCCCGGACCCGGACGGTGATCTGGAGCCCGTCGGGCGACGTGACGGCGCTCCCGCTCCCCCCGGGGATCGACGCGGCCGGGGTCGTCCGGATCACCAACGACGGCGTGATCCTCGGCCAAGGACGGCGCGCGGGGGGCACCGAGTTCGACCGGGTGGTGGCCTGGGACGCGAACGGCACCGCCCGGGACGTCGCCCACGGCCGGCTGAGCTCCGTCAACAACGCGAACACCATCGTCGGAACGACGTTCGGTGCCGACCACTCCGAGCATGCCGCGCGCTGGACCCTGGACGGCGCGCTGACGCTGCTCGACGACCCGGCGGGCCGGCAGGCCTGGGCGAGCACGATCAACGCCGCGGGCACGACCGTCGGTTTCGCGGAGGGTCCGACCCCGTACCGCCGCACGCCGGTGCTGTGGCGGCCCGACGGCACGGCCGTGCCGCTCCCGCCGTCCTCGCTCAGCCCCTACGCCCGGGCCCTCCTCGTCAACGAATCCGGGGTGATCGCCGGGGATGCCACCTGGTACGACGCGCCGAACGCGCAGGACCTCCCGCGCGCGATGATCTGGAAGCCCTGATGGCCGCGGCCCGCCTCCACCTCGACCTCGACAGGACGGACGCGACGGACGCGACGGGAGTCCGGACGACCGGCTCGCGCCCCCCGCGCCCCGCGGCCCTCGTCGCCGCGGCGGCCCTCGTCGTCACCGCCGCGTCCGCCGCCCTGCTGCTCGGCCCGGTGCCCACGGCCACGGCGGCCGCTCCGGCCGCACCGCTGCCGGCCCCGCGGTTCCTTCCCGAGCCGCCGGGCACCGCTTACAGCCTGGCGCGGGGCCTGAGCCGCGACGGCGCCGTCGTCGGCGAGTACTACTCGGACGTCTCCGGGCAGTTCACCCCGCGCGCCGTCCGCTGGCATCCCGACCATCTCGGCTACACCGTCCTGGCGCCACTGACCGGCGACCTGTCCAGCCGCCCGGCGGGGCTCAACGGCACGGGCACCGTGGTCGGGGCCTCCTACCGGACGATGTCCGACAACCACCCGGTCCGCTGGGCCCCGGACGGGACCGCCACGGCGCTGGCGCTGCCGGCCGGTGTCCGCGGCGGCAGCGCGGCCGCGGTCAACGACGCCGGCGTGGTGGCCGGCGGCTCGTACGACGACACGTACCGGCCCAAGCCCCTGAAGTGGCGGGCCGACGGCACCAGGGTGGATCTGCCGCTGCTGCCCGGCGACACCGCGGGCTCGACCGCCGCCGTCACCAACGCGGGCGTCGTCGCCGGCACCTCCGAGCGGAGCCTCGGCGACGGCCGCTCCCAGGAGACTCCGGTGCTCTGGAGCCCGGCGGGCGCCGTGTCCGCGCTTCCGCTGCCGCCGGGCCTCGACGGGGCCCGGGTGGACGGGATGACCGACGACGGCGTGGTGCTCGGTCACGGGCGGCGCACCGGAGGCACGGAGTTCGACCGGGTGCTGGTGTGGACGCCCGGCGGCGCCGTCCGCGACGCCGGCTACGGTCGGACGAGGGCCGTCAACAGCGCGGGCACCGTGGTCGGGGCGACGTTCGACGCCCACCGCTCCGCCTTCGCCGCCCGCTGGAACCCGGACGGTACGCAGACCCTGCTCGGCGGCCCGGCGGGCCGGCAGAGCGAGGCGATGGCGGTCAACGGCGCGGGAACCGCCGTCGGCGAGGCGCAGGGCCCGGACTGGAACCGCACCACGGCCCTGCTGTGGCGGCCCGACGGGACGGCCGTGCCGCTCCCGCCGTCCCCGCTCAGCCCGTACGCCCAGGCGCTGTTCGTCAACGATGCCGGGGTGGTCGCCGGGAACGCCGTCGAGCTCGACGCGGCCGGCGAGCCGGTCGCGGCCCACGTGATCGCCTGGGAGTCCTGACGGTTCGACGGCGGACGGACGGCCGATCCTCGGACCGGCCGGCCGTTCGCCGTCGGCGGGCCGGCGCCTGCTCCGCCCGAACGATCCCTCAATACGATCACCCGATCGGCCATTTCCGCAGGTCGCAGCGGCGCGCCTGACGAACCGTTAGGCCTGTTCGGATTGCGGCGCCGATTGCGGGGGGTGGCGGGGCATGGCTGTCTGGTTCTGGCAGGGCCGACCGGCGCTGCCGACTGTTACCCCGTACTCCCTGGAGGAGACCATCATGCGTGCCCTCAAGCGTGTCCTGGCCGTCAGCGCCCTCACCGTCCCGCTCGTGATCGGCGCCGCCGGCCTGGCCTCGGCCCACGGCAGCATCGACGCGAACTACGGCAAGGGCTTCTTCACCGCCAACGAGAACGGCGCCGGCCTCGCGGCCGTCGAGTCCCACGTCGGCCCCGACGGCGTCGAGCACGCCGACTTCTGGATCTGGGCCGACGACAACGGCGTCACCGGCTCGTTCACCGGCTCCGGCGCCACCACCCACGAAGGCTGACGAACCCTGCACCATCGGACGTACGGGGCGGCCCCGGGACAGGGCCGCCGCTGATCCGGATCCTGGAACGACGAAACGGCCGGTCGACCGCGAGGTCGACCGGCCGTTCTCATGGGCCCGCCCGGAGAGTGTCTGCTCCGCCCGGACGATCCCTCAATACGATCACCCGATCGGCCATTTCCGCAGGTCGGCGCGGCGAGCCTGACGTATCGTCAGGTCTGTTCGGATGGCGACGCCGATTGCGGAGGCCGGCGGCACGTGGCTGTCTGGTTCCGGCAGGGCCGACCGGCACTGCCGGCTGTTGTCCCGTACTCCCTGGAGGAAACCATCATGCGTGCTCTCAAGCGTGTCCTGGCCGTCAGCGCCCTCACCGTCCCGCTCGTGATCGGCGCCGCCGGCCTGGCCTCGGCCCATGAGGGCCTGGACGCGAACTGGGGCAGCGGCCAGTTCATCGTCAACCAGTACGGCGCCGGCGTCGCGGACGCGAACTCCGTCGTCTCCCCCGACGGAGTCCAGCACACCGACTTCTGGATCTGGGCCGACGACAACGGCGTCTCCGGCGCGTTCACCGGCTCCGGCGCCACCTGGCAGCAGGGCTGACGAACCCCGCCCCACCGGGGGTGCGGGCTCCGGGCCCGGCCTGATCCGGTCCCTGGAATGACGAAACGGCCGGTCGACCCGCGAGGTCGACCGGCCGTTCAGCTGTTCTCCCCGGGAGGCCGCACGGCCTGGACGGGGTGTGGGAAGAAGTCCCTGCCGCCGCCCGGTTCCAGCACGACGAACTCACCTGTGGTCTACGGAAGTTGAGAGCTCGGAGGAGGGCCGGGGCGCCGGTGCCGATCCCGGTTCGCGGGGCCATCTGCTTCTCCGGACGACAAAACGGCCGGTCGATCCGAAGATCAACCGGCCGTTCGCTGTGCGCGAGGGGGGAGTTGAACCCCCACGCCCTTTCGGGCACTGGAACCTGAATCCAGCGCGTCTGCCTATTCCGCCACCCGCGCATCTGGGTGATGAGGAAAACTATAGACCATCTGGTGGGGCGCCTCCGACCACCCCGGGGCCAACGGGCGGGAGCCGCCCCGCACGCGGGGGTGCGGGGCGGCCGGGGCGGCCGGGGCGGCCAAAGCGGCGGCCGGGCGGGGCTACGGCCTCGGGGCCCGGAGGTGGCGGGCGAGGTAGCCGGTCCAGGTCTGCTGGAAGCTCTCCGCGAGCTGCGACTCGGGGGCGAACAGGTCGAAGGCGTGGTACGCGCCGGGGTACAGGTGGAGTTCGACCGGGACGCCGTGGGCGCGCAGGCGCATGGCGTAGTCGAGGTCCTCGTCGCGGAAGCAGTCCAGTTCGCCGACCGCGATGAAGGCGGGCGGCAGCCCTGCGAGGTCCTCCGCGCGGGCGGGGGCGGCGTACGGGCTGACGTCGTCGGTTCCGGCGCGGTCGCCGAGGACCGCCTGCCAGGCGAGGCGGTTGGTGGCGCGGTCCCAGATGCCGATGTCGGTGATCTCACGGCTGGACGCGGTCCGGTCGCGGTCGTCGAGCATGGGGTACATCAGCGCCTGGAACAGCGGCGCCGGGCCGCCGCGGTCGCGGACCAGCAGGGCGGTGGCCGCCGCGACCCCGCCGCCGCCGCTCTGGCCGGCGATGCCGATCCGGGTGCCGTCCAGGCCGAGCGCGGGCGCTTCGCGGACGAGCCACCGGTGGGCGGTGTACCCGTCCTCGGCGGCGCCGGGGGCGGGGGTCTCGGGGGCGAGCCGGTAGTCGACGGCGGCGACGGCGCAGCCGAGCCGCGCGGCCAGCTGCTTGAGCCAGGGGTCGTCCTGGGCGGCGAAGCCGAGCACCTGTCCGCCGCCGTGGAACCAGAGCAGCACCGGCAGCGGGCCGGTGGCGGTGGTGGGCCGCAGCAGGCGGACCGGCACGTCCGGGCCGCCGTCCGGCCGGACAGCGCGGTGTTCCTCCACCGTGACGGACGGCTCGGCGGGCGTGGCGGCGGCGACGGCCGCGGCGAAGGAGCGGAGGGTCTCGCGGGTCGCGGCGATGTCGGTGAGGTCGAAGGCGCCGTGGGGGGTCATCGGGACGGCGTCGAGGGCCCGGCGCAGTTCCGGGTCCATCAGCAGGCGGGGGGCGGGCCCGGTGGTGTCCGTTGCCATGGCCGCTCAGCCCCGGAACTCGTCGATGACGACCACACCGGTCGGCCCGTACGTCTCCAGGGACTCCAGCACCGAGCCCGCCTCGTGGAGGCCGACGGTGCGGGTGACGATCCTGCCGGGGTTGAGGCGGCCGGCCTCGATCATGTTGAGCATCGTGCCGAACCGCTGCCCCTGCATGCCGAAGGCACCGAGGATCTCCAGCTCCTTGACCATCATGACGTCGATCGGCAGCGGGACGTCGCCCCGCTCGGCGCCGGTGGTGTGCCCGAGTTGGAGGTGGCGGCCGCGGGTGCGCAGGGAGAGCACGGAGTTCCGGCAGGCCTCGGCGATCCCGACGGCGTCGACGGACACGTGGGCGCCGCCCCGGGTGAGGGTCCTGACGGCCTCGGTCGGCTCGTCCACGGCCGCGTTGACGGTGTGGACGGCGCCGAGGGCGCGCGCGGCCTCCAGCTTCTCGTCGGAGATGTCGATCGCGATGACGTTGGCGCCGGTGGCCGCGGCGATCTCCACCGTGGACAGCCCCATGCCGCCGCCGGCCCCGTACACCGCGACCCATTCGCCGCCGCGCACCCGGGCCTGGTCGACGACGCCGTGGAAGGCGGTCATGTAGCGGCAGGCGAGGGCGGCGACATCGACGAAGCCGACGGTGTCGGGGACCCGGACCAGGTTGACGTCGGCGAAGCGGACCATGACGTACTCGGCGAAGGCGCCCCAGTAGGACACCCCGGGCACGAGGGAGTCCACGTGCTCGCACACGTGCTGGTTGCCGCTGCGGCACATCTCGCAGGACCCCTCGCCGGGGTTCATCGGGAAGATGACGCGGTCGCCGTCCCGCCAGTCGCGGACGTCCCGGCCGACCTCCACGACGGTGCCGGCGAACTCGTGGCCGAGCACGAACGGGGGCTGGACCTGCGGCCCTCCGGTCCAGAAGTCCCCGGCCCACAGGGCCCAGTCGGTGCGGCAGATGCCGTTGGCGCCGACGCGCACGATCGCGCCGTCCGGCGGGCAGACGGGGTCGGGCACCTCGCGGATGACGAGGGGCTTGTGGAGTTCTTCGATGACTGCGGCGCGCATGGACGCGACCTCCTCGGGAGATGTCCACCGGTTGAAGCGGTGGACTTGGAAGCTATGCGGAGGCGAGGAGTCGTGTCAACCGCATAGAGTGGTGGACATGAGCGATGGGGACGGCCGACGAGAAGGGCGCCAGCGCGCCAGGACCGACTTCCGGTTCGACGACGCACGACTGTGCTTCGCCTTCGCCGGCACACTGGCCGACCGCGGCAAGGACGTGCAGGTGGAACGGCTCGCCGGGCCGGAGGACCTGAGCCGGTGGGGCGTGGAGAGCGGCTGCACGACGGTGGCGCCGAGCTGCAACGAGGTCGAGCTGGAGGGTGCGCGGCGGCTACGCGAGGCGATCCAGCGAATCGGCGTCGCACTGGCGGAGGGGACGGTGGCTGATCACGAGGACGTGGCAGTGGTCAACGGGGCGGCGGCAGAACCGACTTCGGTGCCCGCGCTCTCGGCCGACGCCGGATCCGTCCGGTGGGACGGGGACGGCGTGGCGGCGGTGCTGTCGATGGTCGCGCGGGACCTGATCGAACTCTGCGGATCGGAGCAGCGGACACGCGTCCGCATCTGCGGGAACCCGGACTGCGGAACGCCGTTCGTGGACACGTCCCGGGCGGGCGCGAGGCGCTGGTGCTCGATGAAGACCTGCGGCGCGCTGGTGAAGAAGCGGGCCTACCGGGCGAAGGCGAAGTAGCCGGGTCAGGAGACGCAGCGGGGCGGGGCACCGGTCGGCGCCCCGCCCCGAGGGGTGTGGAGGGATGGGTCAGCCCTCGATCGGCAACTCGCCGGCCCGGACGGCGTCGATGAACGAGCCCCACGAGGAGTCGGGGAAGACGAGGGCCGGGCCCTGCGGGTCCTTGGAGTCACGCACCGGAACGAGGCCGGGGAATCCGGGCGCCACCTCGATGCAGTCCCCGCCGTCGTCCCCGCTGTAGCTGCTCTTCCGCCAGGCGGCTGCGGCGAGCTCGTTGCTCATCATCTCTGTAACCCTCCAGCGCATCGGCGATCAGCCGTAGCGAGTCAGCCTCTGACAGGCATTCGGCACGGAGCTGATCATAGCGACGCTGGTGCTTGGCCACGGTGTCGGAAGCATCACTCAGATGGCCTCGGTCGAGGCTCTCCGAGTAGACCCAGCGCTCTCCGTCCGGCAGCTCCAGCAACACCATAGCCGTCTTGACGAACGTCCGCCGGTTCGAGAACGGCGCCACATGAATGATGACGTTCGGGAGCTGCGCCACCCGCAGCAAGTGCTCCATCTGACTTCTCATCACACTCGGTCCGCCCACGGCCGTGCGAATAGCGCTCTCATCGAGAATGACGAGCAACAGCGGCCCATCAGGCACGAGAAAACGGCTCTGTCGACTGAGTCGGGCGCGGATTCGCTCCTCGATCTCCTTCGGGCCAAGGACCGCAGCACCGTTGGCAAAGAGCGCATGCGCATACTGCCAGCACTGCAGCAGGCCGTGAATCAGGCTGTCCTGGTACACGCGCAGCCCGACCGCGACGGCCTCCAGATCCGCGCGCTCCTGGAACCAATCCGGGTGCTCGATCGACGCGTTCCAGTCGACCCGCCCGTACAGCCGCATGAGCAGGTCGCCGGTGTTCAGCAACTGCCCGAGCTCCTCGACCTCCTCGACCGAGGGCTTCCGCCGCCCGCTCTCCGTCCGCGAGATCACCGTCCGGTCGAGGTGGAGCAGCTTGCCCAGCTCCTCCTGGGTGAGGCACGCCAACTCGCGCGCATAGCGGACCTCTTCGCCGAACATGATCGCGGAGCTCGCCGTCGGTCCGCGCTTGATCTTCCGGTGTGCCATCACTGCTCCCAGCTGTGCGTCACGTGCTCAACACGTGGATCTGGGCGTCACCGTACTCCCACGGGCCGATCATTGATACCGGAACGCAATCATCTGCATGCGCAGCGTGAATGCGTGCGCTCTTGTCGCACTCCCCCCTCCGCCCCCTCCGAGGTACCCCCATGCTCAAAACGCACCGTCGCCCCCGCATGTTCGTCGCGCGCCTCGATTCCCGTATCGAGTCCACGCCGCTGGCCCGGTACTTGCTCCAGGCCTACCTCTCCGCCCTCCCCTCCGGAGACCGGTACTCGGACACGGCCGAGTTGCTCCTCGGCGAGTTGTTCGCCAACGCCGTGCAGCACTCCGACGCCCCCGACGACTGCCACATCGAGGTCCGCTTCACCGTCACCGGTTCCCGTCTGCGCCTGGAAGTCCACGACGCCGGCACCGACCACCCCACCCTCCACACCCCGACCCCCGACGACGAGCACGGGCGTGGCCTGCTCCTCGTCAACGAACTCGCCGAACGCTGGGGCAGCGCCAACCGCCCCGGCGGCATCGGCAAGTACGTCTGGGCCCTCGTCGCCCCCGCCCCCGGTCCCACCCTCGTCACCGCCTGAAAGCACCAACTCCCATGCACCTCACCACCCTCGCCGGCCACGCCCTCTCCCGCGGCCGCACCCCCGCCGACACCTACGCCCTCCTCGCCCGCCGCACCCACAAACCGCTGCCCTCCGCCCGCGCCGTCTGCCTCGCCCTCACCATCCCCCTCGCCGAGACCCTCCGCCGCCTCCACGAGTGCCACGACGCCCTCCTCGCCAACCCCCGCACGGGCTCCGAGACCGACACCGGCGAACTCCTCGAAGCCCTCGGCGTCTTCGACGTCCCCAAGTCCCTCACCGACACCGAACTCGCCGTCGTCGACCTCTTCCTGCTCGCCATCGACGCCATGGGCGGCATCCGACCCGGCCACCACCACGGCCTGCACCGCTGGTTCACCACCGGCAACCTCACCGCCGCCTACCTCTCCCTCGCCGCCGCCCGACCCCTCCCCCGCACCGGCAACCCCACCACCTACTGGACCACCCTCGTCACCGCCGGCGAACTCCTCACCACCACCCCCAACCCCGACACCCGCCTCAAATACGCCCTCACCCACTGCCGCACCCAAGCGGCGAAGGGCCTTTCCGGGTAGTGCGATGATCATTCGCTGAGTACTGTGTGCCGTCGAACAGTTGGGCAGCTGTTCGACGGCTGCCCCCGTGCGACGCGCATGCCGCCGGCGCACGGAGGTCAGAAAGTGAGCAGACAGATGCAACCGACGTTCGTCCTGGTCCACGGAGCCTTCGCGAACTCCTTCTCCTTCGCGCCGCTCCAAGCCGAGCTCGGCCTCCTCGGGCACCGGTCCGTCGCCGTCGACCTCCCGGGGCACGGATTCGCCGCGACGTACCCGGCCGCCTACCAGGCACCGCAGGACCTCGAAGGGCTCGCCACCGCGCCCGGCGCCATCAAGGGCGTCACCCTCGCCGACAACGTCGCGCACCTGATCGGGATCCTGGAGCGGGCCAAGCGCAACGGGCCCGTCGTCCTGCTCTCCCACAGCCGCGGCGGCCTGACGGCCACCGTCACGGCCAACCAGCGGCCCGACCTGATCGACCGCCTCGTCTACGTCTCCGCCTGGGCCCCCGTCGACCTGGACGTCGGCGCCTACTACGCCGAGCCCGAGATGGCCACGGTCGACGCCGCGGGCCTGGCAGCGGCGATGGTCGGGAACCCCGTCGAACTCGGGCTGCTGCGCGTCAACTTCCGCACCGCGGACCCCGGCGCCCTCGCGTTCTACAAGGAGGCCTTCCTCGCCGACGGGACGGACGACGAGTTCCGGGTCTTCCTCAACACCTTCCAGCCCGACGAGAACCTCGACACCGGCACCCCGGACGACCGGGCCCAGGCCGACACCTGGGGCCGCATCCCGAAGACGTACGTGCGGCTGGCCGACGACACCAGCATCCCGCTCGCCATGCAGGACCGGATGATCCGCGAGGGCGACGCCCTCAACCCGGACAACCCCTACGACGTCCGCACGCTCCCCGGCAGCCACCTGAAGTGGCTGGTCGACCCGGCGGCGGCCGCCCGGGTCCTGGCCGAACTCGCCGCGCTCCTGCCCACCGAAGCCTGACCGCCACCGCACTCAGCACGTGGCCCGCGCAGGACGCCCCGCCGACTTCCTGCGCGCCGGACGCCCCGGCTCAGGCCTTCGTCCTGACCGGCCTCGCGGCTCACCTCGCCCGCGCCCGGTGGGCGCCGCCTCGCAGCCACCCGGTCCAATCCCTAGTGAAGACTGCCTCCATGCGAGTGAAGTGCACCCAAATCATCGATCCGCAGAGCGACGAGACGATCGCGGCTCACCCCGCGATACACGTGGGCGGTGTCTACCCGGTCCTGGAGATGATGACCGGACCCGACTACTGGATGATCCGCGTCCTGGACGACAGCGGGAACGACCCCGGCTCGTTCTGGGATCCGGCGATGTTCGAGACCGTCGACGCCCACCTGCCCTCCAGCTGGACCCTCGTCCTGGAGAACGGCCGCATGCGGCTGGCCCACGCCCTCTGGCAGCGCCCGAACTTCTGGAACGACTACTTCGACAACGATCCCCGGGCCCTGGCGGACTTCCGAGCGGCCAAGCACGAGCTGCTCGACGGCACCGATCGATGACCGCGAAAGGTCTGTGCGCTCCCGGGCACACGGCGGTGCGCTGACGACCAACTCCGGTGGCACGAAGGCTCCTAGGCTCACGCCGCGACAGGACTTATGCCCCCTTCATCCGGAGAGACCGAGAAGACCGTGCTGAAGAAACTCTGCTCCGCCCTGCTGACCCTGGCCATCTCGATGGGCCTGGTGACGACGCTCAGCGGCACCGCGTCCGCGACCAACTACCAGGTGATCGACTGGCACATCTCGAACATCACCGCGGGCGGAAACACCAACCACCAGAACTACTGGAACCTGATCGACGCCATCCACCGGTACACCTACGGCGATTCGACCGGCCTCAACGGCGTCACCGAGACCACCACCGAGCACGGCCGCCTGATCCAGGTGCGCGTCCTCGACACCAACAACGTCCACCTCGTCTCCGTCTACCTCTGGGCGAACGACCTCTACGTCGCGGGCTTCTACGCCCCGCAGACCAACTCCCACTGGGCGTTCCAGGACCGGCTCGGCGAGTTCCAGAACGCGCTGGGCGTGACGGTGCCCGCGAACCGCCGCATCGCCAGCGGCAACTACAGCAACATCCCGGGCGGCAACGAGCGGGGAAGCCTCGTCCTCAGCCCCGAGCACATCTACAACGCCATGCGCACCCTCGGCCGCGCGACCGCGTACAACGACGCCACGGGCCGGGCGCTGCTGACAGCGATCCAGATCTTCTCGGAGGCGGCACGCTTCGGCGTGGTCTTCGACGTCGTCCGGGGCAACATCCAGGACCCCGGACGGAACCGGCCGCTGAACTACTTCGATCCGCAGCGCGGCAACATCCTGGCCGCCAACGTGGAGAACCAGTGGGGGCAGATCAGCGAGTTCATCCGCAACGCCCGCAACGACCCGTCCACGGCGACCATCTCCATCATGGGCCACACCGTCGCCACCATCGCGGCCGTGCTCTACTACATCGGCTTCATCGAGGCCAACGGCGCCATCATGCACAAGCCCAGGTAGGACGAAGCCCCGGGGCGGCCCACCGGCACCGACCGGCGGGCCGCCCCCGCCGCCTCGCGTCCCTAGCCCCACCAACTGACCAGCCGGGCGAGCAGGACCGTCACGGTGGCACCGCCCGCCGCCGCGGCCATGCCCCGCACGAAGTGCAGGCCGACCGTACGACGAACGACCCGCCACCGCCGGCGGCGGCCCGCCCCATCGATCCGACCGCGCTCACTGCACCAGGCGACCATCACGCCTCTCCTCTCCGGAAGACAGCCGCCTCTCGCGGCCCGGTTCAACCCTGGCCGCAGCCGACGGCGGCGCCACGCCCGACCGATGAGACCCGACGAAGCCTGAAGTCGGCTGCCGGGAAACGGCGTTCGCCTGACAGCGGCATGCCTTCGATCCATGATGAACTGACAGCAACGGACGAAATCTGACAGTTCATCGAGGGCAGCCTGTGGCGGGAATCGTCGTTCCGACCGATGAAAAGCTTCCACCCGGACCACGGAGGGAACTGGTCGGGGCCCTGCACGGGCTGTACCGGGGCGCGGGCAAGCCCAGCCTCCGCGAGATCTCCGACGGCATCAGGCGGCGCGACGACCTGCCGACGACGGTGAGCCACGACACCGCGAGCCAGCTGCTGCACGGCATGACCGTCCCCTCCTGGGCACGGGTGGAGTCCATCGTGCGCTTCCTGGTCGACGCCGCCGTCGGGCGGCAGAAGCCGGATCCGGAGGCCGAGGTCGAGCGGTTCCACCGGCTCTGGCTGGCTGCCGAGGACGCGGACCCCGCCGCGCCGACCCAGCCGTCCTCGGCGGACGCGGAGCTGTGGGCGGACCTCCGGTCCACCGACCCGGAGCGCCGCATCACCGCCCTCTACCGCCTGGAGCGCCTCGCCTGGCGCCCCGCGACGCCGGGCCGGGAGGCCCTCGCTCCGTCGTGGCCGTCCGCGCTGGCCGACTTCCTCCGGGCGGCCCGCCCACGCGGGGCGCCCGGCGATCCGGAGCCAGCCCGGCTTGAAGACCTCCAGGTGGCAGTGCTGGTCCTGGGCCGTCTACCCGATCGGTGTTACACCGACAGATTCGACCTTTCAGGTCTCGATCTCCGGAACCTGGTCTGGGACGGAGCACGGCTCTGGTTCGTCGACCTGAGTCGAAGCCTGCTGTCGCGCAGCAGCCTGCACGGCGTGCAGCTCGGAGGGGCCCAACTCATGGAGGCGACACTCGCCGGTGTCGACCTGGACACCGCCGATCTCACCGAGGCCAATCTCACCGGGTGCTTCCTATCCGGCGCGAGCATGGACGATACCCGGTTGCCGAACGCCGTCCTGGACAACGCCGTCCTCTCGGAAGCCCGCCTGACATGGGCCTCGGCCCGCGAGTCCTCTCTGGTGGAGTGCACGGCAGAGAACACGAACTTCCGGTACGCCGACCTGCGCGACGCCAGCTTCGAACGGGCCCTTCTGATGAACTGCCACTTCGACGATGCCATCCTCGCCGGCGCATCCTTCGCCGACGCCGATCTGAGCGGCAGCTCCTTCACCGACGCCGACCTCTCCGGGGCGTTCTTCACCAGGAGCAGCCTGGCCACGGCGCGACTGGCGCCCGAGCAGCTGGCGTCCGTCGAGGTCGTACCCGGTTCCGACCGGTCGGGGGCAGTGCCACCGGCTTGACCGCCAGCGCCCACCTCTGTGCCTCCCCTGCACGCCTGTGGAGCCGCGACGCCGACCGTCCGCGTTCGGTGTCGCGTCCGCCTTCGACCGGCGGGCCGATCTCGCGCACGATCTGGCCAAACGTCATCTTCGTTCGATATCAGGGCAATTGGCTATCACCATGTCGCGGATCCGCATCCCGCCACCCCACTCGCAATCACTCCTGCTCGACCGTCCGGCTTGTTCGGCCATAGGTAAATTGGCATGCCCCGGACATACCATCCCGTGCCACGATGCTGTCCGGAAGAGCGACCGCGGCACCCCCGGTGCCGCCCCCGGGACCAGACCGGCCGTCAGGCCCCGGACCCGGCAGACAAGAGAGAAGAAGATGAAGAGGCACACCACCCTCCGCGCACGGCTCCGTTCCGCCCTCCTGGCAGGCGCGGGCCTGAGCGTGGCCCTCACCGGCGTGCTCGGCGGGGCCGGAGCCGCCCAGGCCCGCACCGAATTCCACCAGATGTCCCACGTGTGGTTCGACCTGTCGGAGCAGGGCCCCGGCGAGAACGAGCGGATCCGGTACTCCACGTTCCTGGCCAGCCTGCGGGCGGCGGTGGCGGGCTACAACACGCAGGAGACCCAGCTTGAGGACGTCGGCCTCGTCCAGGTCTCGCTGACCGCACTCGACGACCGGGGCCAGCGCCGTCACACCGACATCTGGATCAACCCCTCCAACCTCTACGTGTGGGGCTTCTCCAACGAGAACGGCGTCACCTACCAGTTCGACGACATCAACAACGCCCTGGCGTCACGGATCGCGGAGACCACCTCCCCGAGGCCGCCGGTCAACCCCAACGTCCAGACCATGAACATCGGCTCGAACTACAACGGGCTGAGCGGGGCGGCCGGCCGCGACCGGGGGGCCGCGCCCATCAGCTGGATCGACCTGCGGTACTCCATCGTGCAGCTGGCCGGCGAGAGCAACCCGTGGGGCAACCGCCAGGCGACCGCCCGGTCGCTGAGCCTGATGATCCAGGCCCTGTCCGAGGCCGCCCGGTTCAACGACGTCGAGGGCACCTTCCGTGCGGCGATGAACGACTGGAGCGTCCGCAACCTGCCGATCCAGCAGCAGTACCTGGAGAACTCCTGGGACGCCCTGTCCCGCTTCTACGACCGTGCCTCGTCGGGCCAGAACGCGACCCCGGTCGACATTCCGACCGTCGGGCGGGTCGACAGCCTCGCGAACCTGCGCTGGTACGTGCAGATGACCATGGGCCACCCCCACACCGACAACGGGGACTGGAACCACGACGAGCTCTGACGGCGTCGGCCTGCCCACGCCCCCTGCCCCCCGCCGCGGGGGGGGGGGGGGGGGGGGCCGGCGCCCCCCCCGGCGGGCGCGGGCCAACCCCCCCCCCGACCCCCCCCCCGCGAGGCGGGAGGCGCCTGCCTGGCGCCGCCGCGGCAGCGTTCTCGCCCCGGCGCCTACAGCGCGGCCCGGTAGGCCTCCAGGCGTTCGGCCAGCTCCTGCGGGTGGCCGAGCATGGGGAGGTGGTCGCCCGGCATCTCGTCCGGGCGGAAGCCGAGCCGCTCCTCGACGTGCCGCCGCAGGAACGCGGGCGGGAAGAACCGGTCGCCGGTGGCCAGCAGGTACCTGGTCGGCACCTGCGGCCAGGCCTTCAGCGGCCACGGCGTCCCGAACGGGGTCGCGGACTGCCGCCGCCCGTGCTTCGCGAGGAGTTCCTCGGCCAGCGCGGCCGGGGTGTCGTGCAGGAACAGGGCGCGCTCGTCCTCCTCCGCGCCCTCTGCCACGCCCCTGCTGCGGTCGGATTCACGGCGGGCCGCCCAGTAGCCGGTGTTCTCCCACCACTCGCCCGGTGTCTCCTCGGGCGCCGGCACCTGGGCGTGGAGCATGACCAGCAGGTCCACCGGCATCCGCGCGCAGACCAGCGGCCCGGTGAAGCCGCCGAACGAGTGCGCGACGACCACGAGCTCGCCCGGCCCGTCCCCGACGGCCGCCACCGCCGCCACCGCCGCGTCCGCGTACTCGGCGAGCCCGGCCGCGTCGTCGTCGCACGGCAGGTCCGGCGCGACCACCTCGTGACCCCGCCCGCGCAACTCGGCCGCCAGCGGCCCCCAGTACCAGGCATCGGCCGCCGCGCCATGGATCAGAACGTACGTCGCCACGGATCACTCCTCGTCCGGAACGGATCACTTCTGGACCGCGCCCGAGCCTACCGACCGGTCCGCCCCCGAACTGCCGGGCGCCACCCGCATACTCGTCCCAACGACCGATCAGCCACCACTCGTTGGGAAAGCCCTTGTTCCGCGACACCGGCCCGCGCAGCATCCGCATACCGACCCACCGCGAGACCGCCGAGGAGTGGGGCGAGCAGATCGCCGCGCTCCGCGCCGCTCCGCCCGGGTGGTCCTTCCTGCTGGGGCGGCTGTCCTCCGACGGCTACCTCTGCCACCTCGACCTCAACTACCACCTGGACGGCGAACTCGTCGCCGTCGTCCAGACCTCCCGCCCCGTTCCGGCCGGCCACCGGGTGGGCTCCCTCACCACCCCGCAGTCCCAACTCTCCACCTTCCTGGCCAATTCGGACCGCCTCGACCCGCGCACCCACCTCGCCCCGCTCGACGGCCCGCCCACTCCGGGCGAGGTCCTGCTCCACGGCGTCCGCGTCCCGGTCGAGGTCAACCACAGCCACGGCTGCCGCAGCGCCCTCGTCCCCCGGCTCCCCTCCCAGCAGGGCTGCGTGATCGTCACCGCCGCCACCGAGCACTGGGCCGCCGCCACCGACCTCGCCCTGCGGCCCCCGGCGGCGTTCTGAGCGGGGCGCCGCACCGGACCCCCGCGTGGTTCACCCGGACGGGGCGGCGCGCGCGGCGCCATCGACATGACGGACCGTCATGATTGCGCCGATGGCGATGCGTTCGCGCCAATTACCGGCAGAACATCCCCGGTACGACGGTGCGGGTGGGGTTAGCCTGTGGCCATGGTTGCAAACTGCAAGGAAGAAGTAGCCATGGGCGACGCGGAGTTCGTCAGCGGCCCCGCCCTGATCCTCCGGTCCCTCGCCTCCGAACCCGACCGGCGGGCCGTCGTCACCGCCGACGGCGCCGGGATCACCGCCGGCGACCTCGCCGCCGCCGCCTACCGCCTCTCCCACGAGCTGATCGCCCGGGGCGCCGCCCTCGGCACCACCGTGACCCTGCTGACCGGCAACACCCCCGAGGCCCTCGTCGCCCGGTACGCGGCCGGCCTCGCGGGCGCCCGGGTGGTGAACCTGTACGACGGCATGAGCGAGCCGGTCCTGGCCGAGATCACGGCGAGCGTCGACACGACCCTCCTGCTCGTGGACGCCGAACGGTACGCCTCGGCAGCCCGCTTGCTCCCGCTGCTCGACGGGCCCACCGTCCTCACCCTGGGCCCGGGGCCGGCCGACCGCGCCCCCGGCGCCCTCGGCGCCCTCGGCGAGGACGTCATCGCCGCCGCCGCCCACCGCCCCGCCGAACCGCCGGACGTCCGGATCGGCCCGGAGGACGACCTCGGCATCCGCCACACCGGCGGCACCACCGGCATCCCGAAGGGCATCCTCAGCCTGCACGGGCCCTACCGCCGCGTCTTCGACGCCCCGGTCGGCAGCGACCCGGTCGACGGCGCGCCCCGCCTCCTCGCCGCCACCCCGCTCGCCCACCTCGCCGGGATCATGTCCGACCTGACCCTCCAGCGCGGCGGCACGGTGGTCCTCCAGCGCTCCTTCGACCCCGGCGCGGTCCTGGCCGCCGTCGAACGCGAACGCATCACCGACCTCTGGATGCTGCCGGCACTGCTCCACCAGCTGCTCGACCACCCGGCGATCGGCCGCACCGACCTGTCCAGCCTGCGGCAGATCCTCTACGGGGGCAGCGCCGCCTCGCCGACCCGGATCCGCGAGGCGCTCAAGGTGTTCGGGCCCGTCCTGGTCGGCGTCTACGGGATGTCGGAGGCGCAGCTGATCTCCTACCTCACCCCGCAGGAGCACGACCGGATCGGCCCCGACAGCGTCCAGGTCCCGGTCGGCCGGCCCGCCCCGGGCGTCGAGGTGGCGATCCGCTCCCTCGACGGCACCGACCTGCCGACCGGCGAACAGGGCGAGGTCCACCTGCGCTCCGACGGCATCATGGCCGGGTACTGGAAGCGGCCCGACCTCACCGCCGCCGTGCTGCGGGACGGCTGGCTGAACACCGGCGACGTCGGCTACTTCGACGAGGACGGCTACCTCTACCTCTCCGACCGGGTCAAGGACCTGATCATCGTGGTCGGCGGGCACGTCTACCCGTCCGAGGTGGAGGACCTCCTCCTCACCCACCCGACCGTCGCCCGCTGCGCGGTCTTCGGCGTCCGCGACGACCAGGAGACGGAGCACGTCCACGTCGCCGTCGTCCCCGCCCCGGGGCAGCGGCCGCGGCTCGACGAACTCCGCGCCTTCGTCACCGAGCGCAAGGGCCGGATCTTCGCCCCCGAGGCGCTCCACCTGGTCGACGAGATCCCGCTGACGCCCGTCGGCAAGCCGGACAAGAAGCGCCTGCGCGAAGCCGCCACGGCCTGAGGGCGGTCCGGGGTGGCGGCGCCGAGGGCCGCCACCCCGCCGGCCCGCGCCCGGCCCTCGCTGCCGCCGACCCTCGCTGCCGCTACCCCTCCTCGCGGCCGCGGAAGGCCCGGCGGTACTCCCTCGGGGCGACGCCCACCCGGTCCGTGAAGACCGGCCGCAGGGAGACCGCCGAGGCGAAACCGCAGCGGGTGGCGACGGTGTCGACGGGCAGGTCGGTCTCCTCCAGGAGCCGCTGGGCGGTGAGGACGCGCTGGTCGAGCAGCCAGCGCATCGGGGTGGTGCCGGTGGTGGCGGTGAAGCGGCGGGCGAAGGTCCGGTCGGACATCAGGGCGGCGGCAGCCATCCGGCGCACCGTCCAGGGAGCGTCGAGGGAGGCCGCGACCTCGGCCCGCAGCCGGGCCAGCGGATCGTCACCGGCGGCGGCGTCCGGGACCGGGGAGGGGATGAACTGGGCCTGGCCGCCCGCCCGGAAGGGCGCGGTGACCATGGCGCGGGCGATGGCGGCGGCGGCCTGCTGGCCGTGGGCGGTGCGGACGAGGTGGAGGCAGAGGTCGATGCCCGCCGCGACGCCCGCCGAGGTCCACAGGCCGTCGCCGCCGGTGAAGAGCACCTCGGGCCGGACCGTCACCGCCGGGAAGCGGCGGGCGAGTTCGGGGGCGAGCGCCCAGTGGGTGGTGGCCTCCCGGCCGTCCAGCAGGCCGGCCTCGGCGAGGACGAAGGCACCCGCACAGAGCGAGGCGACCGGGACGCCGGCGGCGGCCACCGCCCGCAGGGCGTCCAGGATCTCCGGGCCGCGCCGGGCGGCCGGGTCCTCGACGCCCGGCACCACCACCAGGTCGCAGGCGGCCAGCGCCGCCGGCCCGTGGTCGGGGACCCGCTCCAGCCCGCCGCCCAGCCGCACCCGGGCGCCCTCCGGCCCGCAGACCCGCAGGTCGAAGGCGGGCAGGCCGGGCCGGGAGGTCCGGTTCGCCCACACCTCGCCGATCACCGCGTAGTCGAAGGCCCGGACACCGTCGAAGATCAGACAACCCACCGTTCGCATGGCAGGAACCTATCGATGGGTGGCCCCGCTGCCCATCACGCCCGCCCGACGACCCCGACCACCATGGACGGCATGACGAACACCGACGCCTTCGACGCCCCCCTCACCCTCGACCAGGACGCCGTCCTGCTGCTCATCGACGTCCAGAAGGGCTTCGAGGACACCGCCTTCTGGGGCCCCCGCGACAACCCGCGGGCCGAGCAGCGGATGGCCGAGCTGATCGCCGCCTGGCAGGCCACCGGCCGCCCGATCGTCACCGTGCAGCACACCTCCCCGGCCGGCCCGCTCGCCGAGGGCACCCCGGGGCACGGGCTGAAGGACTTCGTCGCCGACGTCACCCCCGCCCTGCACGTCACCAAGACCGTCAACAGCGCCTTCTACGGCACCCCCGACCTGCACGCCTGGCTCCAGGAGCGCGGCGCCCGGCAGGTGGTGGTCACCGGGATCATCACCAACGTGTGCAACGAGACCACCGCCCGGATGGCCGGCAACCTCGGCTACGACGCGGTCTTCCCCGTCGACGCCATGCACTCCTTCGACATGACCGGCCCCGACGGCACCACCGTCCCCGCCGCCGACCTCGCCCGCGCCACGGCCACCACCCTGCACGCGATGCGCTTCGCCAAGGTCGTGACGACGGAGCAGGTGCTCCGGGCGGCCAAGGCCTGAACAGCGGCTCGACCCCACGGACCGCCACGGACACTCCTCAGCCCGCCAGCCGCTCCGCCAGGTACTCCTCCCAGGTCCGCCGCCCGTGCTCGGCCCCCGCCGGGGCCAGGTTCTCCCCCGCCCGGTACGCCCGCCCGACCCTGCCCGGCACCCGCAGCGGCAGGTGCCGGCGGCTGCGGCCGCGCGCCGCGAGGTAGCCGCGGGTCAGCTCGCCCATCTCGTACACCGTGGGACCGGCCAGGTCGGGCACCGGCCCGGCCGGCCCGCCCAGCGCCAGCTCCACCAGCCGGGCGGCGACCTCCCGCACGTCCACCGGCTGCCAGCGCACCCCGCCGGGGGCCGGGACGAGCGGCAGCCGGGCCATCTTCTCCGCCACCGTGAACGCCAGGTCGTGGAACTGCGCGGCCCGCAGGATCGTGTACGGCAGGCCCGAGTCGGCCACCGCCCGCTCGGCGGCGTGCTTGGCCCGGAAGTAGCCGAGCGGCAGCCGGTCCGCGCCGATCACCGAGATGTACACCAGGTGCCGCACCCCGGCCCGCCGCGCGGCGGCGACCAGCAGCCGGGTGGCGACGTCGTCGCCCTTGGGGCCGCCGGCCAGGTGCAGCACGGTGTCCACCCCGGCCAGCGCCGCGTCCAGCTGCCGGGCCGCCGTCGCCGGGTCGCCGAGGAGGTCGCCGCGCACGTACGCCACGCCGTCGGCGTCCGGACGGTCCTGCCGGCTGAGCACGCGCACCGGCGGCCCGGCCGCGCGCAGCAGCGGGACCACCTGCCGGCCCAGGGTTCCGGTCCCGCCGGTGACCAGCACGGTGTGCTTCGTCATGATCGTCTCCGTTTCGTCCCGGGCCGGGAGTTGATCTCCCCGCCGCGGCCGTTGTTGGGTGGCTCCTGCTGCCCTGACCCCCGGCGACGAAGGAATGTGACACGTGGACGAGAAGGTGGACGAGAGCTCTGCCCGGGCCGCGCTCTTCGAGGAGCAGCGCCCGCACCTGCGCGCCGTCGCGTACCGGATGCTCGGCTCGATCAGCGAGGCCGAGGACGCCCTCCAGGAGGCCTGGCTCCGCTACGACCGCACCGACACCGCCGGCGTGGCCAACCTCGGCGGCTGGCTCACCACGGTGGTCTCGCGGGTCTGCCTGAACCTGCTGCGCACCCGCGCCCAGCGCCGCGAGGAGCCGCTGGAACCCGCCGGTCCGGGCGGCGAGCCGGGCCCGCCGCGCATCCCGGACCCGCTGCTGCGGCGCGAGGGCGTCGTGGACCCGGAGCAGGAGGTGATGCTCGCGGACTCGGTCGGGCTGGCGCTGATGGTGGTGATGGAGTCGCTGTCACCGGCCGAGCGGGTCGCCTTCGTGCTGCACGACCTCTTCGCGGTGCCCTTCGAGGAGATCGCCCCGCTGATCGAGAGGACCGCCGCCGCCACCCGCCAGCTGGCCAGCCGGGCCCGCCGCAAGGTGCAGGGGCAGGCGCCCGCGCCCGACCCGGACCTCGGCCGGCAGCGGCGGGCCGTGGACGCCTTCTTCGCCGCCGCGCGCAACGGCGACCTGGACGCGCTCGTCGCCGTGCTCGACCCGGACGTGGTGCTGCGCTCGGACGGCGGCACGGCGATGGCCCGGCACACGGTGGTGCTCTCGGGCGCCGGCACGGTGGCCGGCCAGGCCGTCCTGTGGGGCACGCTGTCGCCGTTCGCCCGCCCGGCGCTGGTCAACGGCACCGCCGGCGCGGTGGTCGTCGGCGACAACGGCCGGGCGCTGTCGATCATGGCCTTCACCGTGGTGGACGGCGCGATCGTCGCGATCGACGTGCTCACCGACCCGGAGCGGCTGGCGGCCCTGGACCTCACGGACTTCCGGGAGCAGTGACGCGCGGGCGCACGGAACGGGGTGGGAGGGCCGTCGCCCTCCCACCCCGTTCCACACCCCTGCGCCCCCCTTGAGCAGGCGTCACCCTGAGCAGGCGACCCCTTGAGCAGGCACCCCCCTTGAGCAGGCGTCACCAGCCCTGGGCGACCACCCAGTCGGCCAGCTTCCGGGCGCAGTCGTCCACCGCCTCCTTCCAGCTGTGCTCCGCACCGTCCCCGGCCTCGTCGCTGACGTGCTTGACCAGCCGCACCGGCAGCCCGGCCCGGTGCGCGACGGTGGCGACGGCGTAGCCCTCCATGTCCACCAGGTCGGCGTGCTCGGCGAGCCGGTCGCGGGCGGCCGTGTCGGAGACGAAGAGGTCCCCGGTGGCCAGCACCGGGCCGTCTCCCTTGCCGATCACCAGCGGGGCGCCGTACTCACGCCCGGTGAGCGCGTGCAGGGCGGCGGTGTCAAGGTCGTGCTGGATCACCTGGACCACGTGGTGGGTGCCCTCCCAGCCGGGGCGCAGCGCACCGGCCGTGCCGAGGTTGATCACCTCGGACGGCTTCTCGCCCTGCGCGAGGACGGTGGCCAGCGCGACGGCGGCGTTGACCTTCCCGATCCCGGTGAGCAGCACGGGCAGGCGGTCGTCCAGGTGGGCGGCCTCCTCGCGCACGGCGACGACGAGCAGCGGGCGGTCGGGCGAGATCGTTCCAAGCAGGCGCATACCTCCATCGTACGGAGCGAGGGGTCGCCGCACCCGGGATTGCGCGCCCTCAACCGGACCCCCGCGCTCCGCCCGGGCGAGGGAACCGCGTAGGGTGCGGCCCGCGTCGGACGGTTCGCCACCTCTCGGGACGACCGGTGGGAGCGGCCCGAGCCGAAAGGGCCGGACCGACGGGCACGGGCGGTACCGGCGGCACCCGCCGCACCAGTGGTACCGGCCGTCCCGGGAACGTGCACGACATGCTCAAGATCGGCGCAAGTCAGGTGTGGCCGGGGGGAGTCACGGCCATACTGCTGCCATCGGTCGGGCCCCGGGGACGGGCCCGGCCCCAGGGGAGGATGAGGCGGGTGGCAACACCAGTAGGCAGCGGCGCGTCCGGCGCCGCGTTCCCGGCACGGCCGAACCAGCTGCCGGGGGCGCCGGGCGCAGCGGTGGCGACGGCCGCACCGGGGGCACCGGCCGTCCCCGGATCGGCCCCGCTCGCGAAGTCCGGCGGGGCGCCCCCGGCACCCAGACCCGGCGGGGCGCCCGCGAAGCGCCCTCCGGCGGCCGTCGCCACCGGCGTGCGCGCCCGGCTCGCGCAGGCCACCCGCACACCCCCCGGCCGGCTGCGGCTGGCCGGCGTGGTGCTCGCGGTGCTCACCGTGGCCTTCGGCGGGCTCACTGCCTGGCAACTGGAGACCAGGGCCCAGGCCGCCGACCGGGTGGTCTCGTACAGCCAGCCGCTCAGCCGGGACGCCGCCGAGATCCACCGCAACCTGGCCGACGCCGCCACCACCGCGGCCAGCGGCTTCCTGCTGGCCGGCGCCGAGCCCGACGAGGTCCGCAACCGCTACGAGCAGGACATCGCCACCGCCGCCAAGCTGATCGCCCAGGCCGCCGCCCGGACCACCGCGACCTCGCCCGCGCAGGGCTCGCTCGCCCGGCTGAACCAGCAACTCCCGGTGTACGCCGGCCTGGTGGAGACCGCGCGGGCCGACAACCGGCAGGGCATACCGCTCGGCGGCGCCTACCTGCGGTACGCCTCCGAGCAGATGCAGACCGTCCTGCTGCCGACCGCCGCCGAACTGGCCGCCGTCGAGAACCGGGAGCTGTCCGACGACTACGCCGAGGCCAGAGCGGTCCCGTGGGCGGCGTACGGCCTGGCGCTGGTCGCCCTGGCCGCGCTGGCCTGGGTGCAGCTGACGCTGTTCCGCCGCACCAACCGGGTGTTCAACATCGGGCTGCTGGGCGCCACCGCCGCCGTCCTGTCCGGCGCCCTGTGGCTCACCGTCACCGGGCTGACCACCAGCTCGGCGCTCCAGCGGAGCAACCGCGAGGGCGCGGCCCCGCTGCGGGCGCTCAACACCGCCCGGGTGGACGTACTGACCGCCCGGCTGGCGGAGAACCTGCACTTCGTCGCCCGCGGCTCGACCACCAGGTACGCCGACCAGTGGACGAAGGCCACCGAACACCTGGCCGGGGCCAAGGACCTCCCGCCGGACCGGTCCAACGGCTCGCTGCCACAGGCCGTCCGGCTGGCGCCGTCGGCCGCCCTGCCGAGCGTCGTGGACGCCTCGAAGCAGTTCGAGGAGTGGCGCCGGCGGCACGACGCCGCCCGGACCCAGGAGGTCGACAACGCCGACTACCAGGGCGCCCTGGAGGCCACCGTGACGGCCAAGGGCGACGCGGCCACCGCCGACGCCGCCTTCAACGCCACCGACAAGGCGCTCGCCCGGGCCGCCGACATCGAGCAGGACCGCTTCGACAAGGCCGCCGAGGGCACCGGCGGGGACCTGCGCGCCGCCGCCGTCGCCGCCGCGCTGCTCGGCCTGGTGGCCGCGACCGCCGCGCTGCGGGGCCTGGGCCGGCGACTGGCCGAGTACCGGTGACGGGCAGAGGGGGAGACGCGATGCGCACCAGAGGATCCAGCGGATCGAGGAGAAGGACCAGGACCGCCGCCGCGCTCGCGCTGCTGGCGGCCGGCACGGCCGTGCTCACCGGGGGCGGCCCGGTCGGCGCCGCGCCGGCGGCCGTGACCGCCGTGCCGCTGGCCGTGCACCAGGACCAGCAGGACCAGGCCGACGGCTGCGACGTCTACCGGAGCGTGCCGCCGAGCACCGACGACGGCCCGGCCGTGAAGGCCGTCAAGGCCCGGCGCAGCCTGGTGATCGGCGTGGACCAGAACAGCTACCGCTGGGGCGCCCGCAACCCGAACACCGGCCAGATCGAGGGCTTCGACATCGACCTCGCCCGGGCGATCGGCGCGGCCGTCATGGGCGACCCGGACAAGGTGGTGCTCAAGCCGGTGGCCACGGCCGACCGGATCGACGCCATCAAGAAGGGCCGGGTCGACCTGATCGTCCGCACCATGACGATCAACTGCAAGCGGATGGAGGACGTCGCCTTCTCCAAGCCGTACTTCAACATCAGCCAGCGCGTCCTGGTGCCGAAGTCGTCGCCGGCGAAGAACATCGACGACGCGATCAAGGACAAGGCGGTCTGCGCCGCCGACGGCTCCACCGCCCTGACCGTGGTCAAGGAGAGGAAGACCGCCCGGCAGGTCGTCACGGTGGAGAACCAGCTGGACTGCCTGGTCCTGATGCAGCTCGGCAAGGTCGACGCCACCATGACCGACAACGGCCTGGCGGCCGGCCAGGCCGCGCAGGACCAGACCGTGCGGATCGTGGACGGCGAGGCCCAGCCGGAGGTGATCGGCGTCGCCATGCTGAAGGACAGCACCGACCTGACCGCCCGGGTCAACCAGGTCCTGGCCGACTACTACGCGCGCGGCGACTGGACCCGTTCGTACGAACGCTGGCTCAAGCCGTACATGCTCAACGAGGCCGAGCACTACTGGCCCGCACCGCACTGATCCGGCGTCGGGGCAGGTCCGGGGGCGGCGCGCGGGACGGCGCAGAACGGCGCGGGGGACGGCGCGGGGGAGGTGGCGCACGATCCGTCAGCGGGGCGTCGACGGCACGTTGACGCCCCGCGCCCGCTCCGTCCGAACGGCCACCGGCTAGGGTTCGGGACGATCACCACGGGGAGACCGGTGGTGGACACGGGGGTTGTCGTGGGACCGCACGTCCGGTACGTCGAGCACGTCAGGTACGTCGGGATCGCACGCGAGGAAGGAAGGACACCGCGGTGGCGGCATCGGCTGGCCCGGTACTGAGCCGGGAGGAGGTCGACCGCGCGCTCGCCCGCCTCGGCGCGGAGCGGGACGCGGTCGAATCGGCGCTGCTCGCCCTCCAGGACCACCCGGGCCTGCGGCTGCTGGACGGCGCCGAGCTGTCCGGGCGCACCCTGGAGCGCTGGTCGGTCGCCGGCAAGGGACTGCCGCTGCTCTGGGCGCTGTTCGACCGCTACTCCGAGGCCCTGGCCTCGGCCCGGGCCGTCCGGGCCCGCAAGGCCAAGCCCGGCACACCCGAACTCGCCGAGCTGAGCGAACTGCTGACCGGCGACGCGGTGACCGTCCCGGGCGGGGTGGTGCCGGACGGCCCGCAGGTGCTCGGCGCGCCCGCCAAGCTGGTCGAACGGATCAGCCTGGACGCGCTGATGACCCGGATGAACTCCTGGTACGCCACCGTGCTGGAGGTGGTCAGCGCCGCCGACGCGGTCTGGTCGGCGCTGCCGGCCCGGATCGACCTGCTGCTGGCCGAGCTCCAGCGGGTGCGCACCCTGGCCGCCTCGCTCGGCGTGCGCACCGGCGCCCACCCGCTGGGCGACGACCTGGCCGGCATCGAGAAGGACCTCACCGAGCTGCGCACCGAGGTGCGCGGGGACCCGCTGGCGCTGTGGCGCCCGGCCCGGGTGCCCGCCCAGCGCGGCACGGTCCCGGAGGGCTCGGCCTTCGCCGGCCCGGCCGGGGTGGTGGACACCGAGCGGTTCGACCGGGCCGGGCGGGCACTGGACGGCGTCCGGCTGGAGCTGGAGGACCTGCTGCGGCTGCGCGACGAGGCCGAGGACCGCCTCCAGGGCGTCGGCGACCTGCTCCAGCGGGCCGACGCCACTCTGGCCGAGGCCCGCCAGGCGCGCGGAGAGGTGCTGGCGAAGATAGCGTCCAGCGACGTCCCGGCGGTGCCCGGACCGGCCTCGGCGCTGCGCGAGCGGATCGTCGCGGCGCTGGACCTGCGCCAGGCCGGGCAGTGGGGCCGGCTGGCACCGCTGCTGGACACGCTGGAGGACGCCGCCGCCAAGGAGCTGACCCGGGCCCGGCAGTCGCTCACCGAGGTGACCCAGCCGCTGGCCGTCCGGGCCGAGCTGCGCGGCCGGCTGGACGCCTACAAGGCGATGGCGGCCCGGCTGCGGGTCTCCGAGGACCCGGAAGTGATCGAGCGGTACGAGAAGGCGCGCTGGCTGCTGTGGAGCGCGCCCTGCGACCTGCGGGCGGCGGCCGCCGCGGTGGCCCGGTTCCAGCAGTCGCTGCGGCCGGCCCACACCGAGGCCGGAACCGGGCAGGCTCAGGAGGCGGCCGGCCGGCCGCCGGCCGACGGAGAGGTTCAGGGGGGCTGAGGTTGATGGGCGGGACGTGCGAACGGCCGGAGTGCTCCGGCAGCGGCAGGATCGACGCCGACGGCTACTGCGACGAGTGCGGGCTGGCCCCGGCGGCCAGGACCACCGCCACGCCCGGGGGGGCGACGACGGGGACCGCGGGGACGGGAGCACCTACGACGGGAGCACCGACGGGAGCACCGGGAACCGGAGCACCGGCGGCCGCCGGCCCCGGCTCGCCCTGCCCGCGCGACTGCTCCGGCACCATCGACCCGGACGGCTACTGCGACGAGTGCGGCCTGACCCCGCCCGGCGGCGACACCGGCGTCACCCAGCCCTACGTCCCCTCCGCCCGGGTCTCCCCCGGCTCCGGCCCCACCGGCTCCGGCGGCCCGGCCCGTTCGATGTCGGCCCGCACCGGCTCGGCCCGTACGATGTCCGGCCGCTCCCGCTCGCACCGCTCCACCCGCACCGGCAGCGGCCGCTCGCTCTCGGTCCGCTCCACCCGGGGCGGCGGCACCGCGGGCACCCGCAGCCGGCTGGGCGCCGGCCTGGTCACCGTACCGACCGTCGAGGCGGCCGACCCGTCCCGGGCCGTACTGGCCAACCCCGAGGTGCCCGAGCGCAAGCGGTTCTGCTCCAAGTGCGAGGCCCCGGTGGGCCGGGAGAAGAACGGCAGCCCGGGCCGCCCGGACGGCTTCTGCACCAAGTGCGGCACGCCGTACTCGTTCACGCCCAAGCTGCGCCGCGGCGACCTGGTCGGCGGGCAGTACGAGGTGGTGGGCTGCCTGGCGCACGGCGGGCTCGGCTGGATCTACCTGGCGGTGGACCGGCGGGTCAACGACAAGTGGGTGGTGCTCAAGGGCCTGCTGGACACCGGGGACGAGGACGCGCTCGCGGTGGCCGTCGCCGAGCGGCGCTTCCTGGCCGAGGTGGACCACCCGAACATCGTCCGGATCATCAACTTCGCCGAGCACCCGGACCTGCGCACCGGCGCCACCGACGGCTACATCGTGATGGAGTACGTCGGCGGGAAGTCGCTCAAGGACATCGCCAACGAGCGCCGCACCGCGGACGGCCGGCGCGAGCCGCTGCCGGTCGAGCAGGCGATCGCCTACGCGCTGGAGGCGCTGCCGGCCCTGGGGTACCTGCACGGCCGGGGCCTGGTGTACTGCGACTTCAAGATCGACAACGTGATCCAGAGCGGCGACACGCTCAAGATCATAGACATGGGCGCGGTCCGCCGGCTCGACGACGACGGCCCGATCTACGGCACCATCGGCTACCAGGCCCCGGAGATCGCCACCGACGGCCCCTCCGTCGCCTCCGACCTGTACACCGTGGCCCGCACCCTCGCGGTGCTCACCTTCGACTTCCAGGGCTACAGCGGCACCTACCGCGACTCACTGCCCGGCCCCGAGCAGGTCGAGGCCTTCGCCCGGTACGAGTCCTACTACCGCTTCCTGGTCCGCGCCACCGACCCGGACCCGGCCCGCCGCTTCGCCTCCGCCGAGGAGATGGCCGACCAGCTCACCGGCGTGCTGCGGGAGATCATGGCCCTCCAGGACGACCGGCCCCGGCCCGCGCCGTCCACCCTGTTCGGCCCCGAACTGCGCGTCGTCGACACCGAGCTGGTGCTGCCCACCGAACAGGCCGGACAGCTCCGGGTGGCCCCCCTGGACCCGGCCGCCGCCGCCCTCGCGCTGCCCGTCCCCCGGGTCGACCCCGGTGACCCCAACGCCGGCTTCCTGGCCGTCCTGGTCACCCCCGACCCCGAGGAGACGCTCGCCGCGCTGGCCGCCGCGCCCACCGTCTCGGTCGAGAGCCGGCTGCGCGAACTGCGCACCCTGCTCGAACTCGGCCGCCACCCGGACGCCGTGCGCCGCCTCGCCGAACTGGAACAGGACCAGCCGGACGACTGGCGGGTGGTCTGGTACCGCGGCCTGACCGCGCTGGTCGGCAGCGAGGCCCCGCCCCGGGCCGAGGAGCGCGCCGGCGCCGAGAGCGAGGAGCGCCCGGAGGCGAGCGGGCGGGTCGCGGCCCTGCGGGCCGCCGCGGAGGCCTTCGACGCGGTCTACGACGCCTTCCCCGGCGAGGCCGCCCCCAAGCTGGCCCTCGCCATCTGCGCCGAACTGCTCGCCGACGGCGGCGACGCGGCCGAGTTCTACCGACTGGTGTGGGCCACCGACCACGCCTACCTGAGCGCCGCCTTCGGGCTGGCCCGGGTCCGGCTGGCCGAGGAGGACCGGACCGGCGCGGTCCGCGTCCTGGAGACCGTCCCGGCCACCTCCAACCAGTACACGGCCGCCCGGATCGCCGCCGTCCGGGCCCGGCTGCGCGAGCGCCCGGCCACCGACGACCTGGCCCTCGACCTCGGCGCGAGCTCCGCGCAGCTGACCGCGCTGCGGCTGGACTCCCGCCGCCGCGAGGAGCTCGCGGTCGAGGTGCTCGACGCGGCCCTCGGCTGGGTCGGCGCCGAGGCGGCCGCCGGCCGAAGGGCCACCGACCTGGTGGTACTGGGACGTCCCGCACAGGAGCGGGAACTGCGCTTCGCCCTGGAACAGTCCTACCGGGTACTCGCCCGGTTGGCCGACCGGGCCGAGATCAGGATCGAGATGGTGGAACGGGCCAACCGTGCCCGTCCCAGGACGTGGGTGTAGCAGATGCCGCAGCAGACCGAGTGCCCGAGCTGTTCGGAGCCGATGGACCAGGAGGACGCCTTCTGCGGCTCCTGCGGGACCGGCCGGAACGGCCGGGCGGCCCCCGGCTCGATGCCGACGAGCTGGGCCGCCGCGCGCGGCGAGGCCGTACCGTCGCCGCGCGGGCCGGTCTGCGTGCACTGCGGGCAGCCGCAGGTCGCCCCGGACGGCTACTGCGAGGGCTGCGGCGGCGCCCAGCCGCGTCCGCGCGACCACATGGAGAAGTCGCTCGGGGGCGTCGCCGGGGTCAGCGACCGCGGCGTGCGCCACCACCGCAACGAGGACTCCTTCACCGTCGCCGCGACCTCGCTGCCCGGCGGCGAGCCGGTCGTGGTCGCCGTGGTGTGCGACGGCGTCTCCTCCTCCGACCGCCCGGACGAGGCCTCGGAGACGGCCGTGGACGCCGCCTCCGAGTCGCTGCTGACCGCCCTGGAGGCCGGCCGGGACCCGAACCGGGCGATGCACCAGGCCATCGCCGACGCCGCCAAGGCCGTCGCCGACCTCGCCACCGACGGCGCCGGCCCCACCCGCCCCGACCTCAACGCGCCCGCCTGCACCTACGTCAGCGCCATAGCCGCGGGCGGACGGGTCACCATCGGGTGGGTCGGCGACACCCGGGCGTACTGGATCCCGGACGACCGCGCCGCCGCCGAGCCCTTCCGGCTCACCCAGGACGACTCCTGGGCGGCCCGGATGGTCGAGGCCGGGCTGATGAGCGAGGCCGAGGCCTACTCCGACCCCCGCGCGCACGCGATCACCGGCTGGCTCGGCGCCGACGCCGAGGAGGTCGTGCCGCACACCCTCGACTTCACCCCGCACGTCCCCGGGGTGGTGCTGATCTGCACCGACGGGCTGTGGAACTACGCCGAGGCGGCCACCGACCTGGCGTACTACGTGCGCCCGGACGCCCGCACCGAGCCGCTCGCCACCGCGCAGACCCTGGTGAAGTTCGCGGTCGCGGCCGGCGGCCACGACAACATCACCGTCGCCGTGCTGCCGATCGACCCGCCGGCCGCCGCCGTCGAGGAGGCCGAGCAGACCCCCACCGCGCTGGACCTGCCGGTGATCGCTCCGCGGCCGGCCGGCCGACCGGCCGCGGAGGAGGACGAGGACCACGATCCGACCCTGCCGGACCTCCCGGTGATCGGCTCCCCCGCCGCCCCGCTGCCCCCGGTCCCGCCGGTCCCGCCGGCGCCGCCGGAGGTGCCCCCGGCACCGGCCCTCCCGCCGGTCGTCCCCGCCGCTCCGGCCCCGCCCGGCGCGCCGCCCGTCGCCCCGCCCGTCCCGCCGCAGCCGCCGCACCCTCCGACGGCCTGACCGACACCCGCCGGACGCCCCGGCAGCACGGCCCGCCGGCCCGCCCGGCGGGCCGCCCCACCGTCCTGAGCACGTCCACCCCTCACCCGACGGGAGCCGACCGCCCCATGGCAACACTGGCGAAGCCGAACCTGCCCAGGTTCAACGTGGAGATCTTCCAGAACGAGTACCTGGCCGACGGCGCCCGCGAGGTCAACGCCATCGTCACCGTCACCGCGACCGGCGGCGGCACCTCCGGCGGCCGGCCGCTCGGCTTCGCCGACGCCACCCCGGCGGGCACCGGCAGCGCGGCCGCCGTGGTCATCCTGGTGGACTGCTCGGGCTCGATGGACTACCCCAAGAGCAAGATCCACGGCGCCCGCGAGGCCACCGCCGCCGCCATCGACGCGCTGCGCGACGGCACCGCCTTCGCCGTGGTCGCCGGCACCCACGAGGCTCGCGACATCTACCCCGGCGACGGCACCCTCGCCACCGCCTCCGCCACCACCCGCGGGCAGGCCAAGGAGTCGCTGCGCCGGCTCACCGCCGCCGGCGGCACCGCGATGGGCACCTGGCTGGCCAAGGCCGACAAGCTCTTCCTCACCCGCCGCGACATCGCCATCCGGCACGCCGTCCTGCTCACCGACGGCAACAACGAGCACGAGTCCGCCGAGGACCTGGCCCGCACCATCGAACTGGTGACCGGCCACTTCACCGCCGACTGCCGCGGCGTGGGCACCGACTGGCGGATCGACGAGCTGCGCAGGATCTCCTCGGCGCTGCTCGGCACCACCGACATCGTCGCCGAACCCTCCGGCCTGGCCGAGGACTTCCGCTCGATGATGGCCGGGGCGATGGGCAAGCAGGTCGCCGACGTCGCCCTGCGGATCTGGACCCCGGCCAACGCCACGGTCAGGTTCGTCAAGCAGGTCGCCCCCGCGGTCGAGGACCTGACCTCCCGCCGCACCGAGGCCGGGCCCCGGGCCGGCGACTACCCCACCGGCTCCTGGGGCGACGAGAGCCGCGACTACCACGTCTGCGTCGAGGTGCCGGCCGCCTCGGTCGGCAACGAGATGCTGGCCGCCCGGATCAGCCTGGTGCTGCCCGACCAGGTCGCCGGCGGCACCCCGGAGGTGCTCACCCAGGGCCTGGTCAAGGCGGTCTGGACCGACGACCTGGCCTCCTCCACCCGGATCAGCCCGCAGGTCGCCCACTACACCGGGCAGGCCGAGCTCGCCTCCTCCATCCAGGAGGGCCTGGAGGCCCACCGGGCCGGGGACGTCGACCGCGCGACCGCCAAGCTGGGCGCGGCCGTCCGGATCGCCCACGCGACCGGGAACGAGGGCACCTACAAGCTGCTCCAGAAGGTGGTGGACGTGGTGGACCCGAAGGAGGGTACGGTTCGGTTCCGTAAGAACGTGAGCGAGGCCGACTCGATGACCCTTGAGACCCGGTCGACCAAGACGGTACGTGTGAAGAAGTGACCGCTGAAGACGTGACCGGGCCGGCACCCCGGCGCGACGCCGCACCGAGCCGGCCCGAAACGAGGGGGACCTGATGCCGATCTGCCCGAGGGGCCACGAGTCGCAGGCCGAGGACTGGTGCGACTTCTGCGGCTTCCCGATGACTCCGCCGGCTCCCACGCCGGGGGCGCACGGAGGCTACCCGGGGGCGCCCGGGGCCGACCCCGCGCCCGGCGCGCACGCCGGACACCACCCGGGGTACGGCGGCGCGTCCTTCGGCGCTCCGCCGCCTCCGCCGCCGATGCCGCCGGGGGCCGTCCCCCCGGGAGCCGTCCCGCCGCCCGGGGCACCCCTGCCGCCCCCGGGCATGGTGCCCCCGCCCCCGCACGGGGCCGTCCAGCCCCAGGCCGGGCCGCAGGGCCTCACCGCGGGCCTGGCCGTCTGCCCGATCTGCCGCAGCCCGCAGACCGGACGGTTCTGCGAGGAGTGCGGCTACGACTACGACCTCTCCACGCCCTCGCGCCGCCAGGCGCCCGGCGCCGGCCACCTCCCGCCCGGCCCGGCCCAGCAGCCGCCGCTGAACATCCCGGCGGCCTACGGCGGCACCCCGCCGCAGGCCCCGCCCGGTCATGCGCCCGCCGGCCAGCCCCCGTTCGGCCAGCCGCCGTTCGGTCACGCCCCGGCCGGCCAGCCCCCGTTCGGAGAGTCACCGTTCGGACAGCCGCCGGCCGCCCAGCAGGCCGTCGCGCCGCCCGTCCAGCAGCAGCCGCAGGCCCCCGGACACCCGCACACCTACGGCTACCCGCCCGCCCAGCCCGGCACCGGGCCGGCAGCACCTCCCGGCCACCACGCCGGGGGCGAGGGGCCCGCGCCGGAGGGCGCGTTCCCCGACACCTCCGTGCGCGAGGACTCCGGCCCGGTCTACGCCCACCCGGCCGGCCCCGGCCCGAACAGCCGCGGCGGCGACTTCGGCACCTCCTTCAACCTGGCCCCGCCGCAGCAGGCACAGCCGCAGCAACCCCGGGAACCCGCCCCGGCCGAGCCGGTGCGGACTAACTGGATCGCCGTGGTCGCGGCCGACCGGGACTACTTCACCGAGATGATGGCCCGCAGCGGCCCCGAGGCGGCCGGCCTGTTCTTCCCGCCGTACTGCCCCGAGCGCCGGATCCCGCTGACCGGCCGCGGCCAGCTGCGGATCGGACGGCGCAGCCAGCACCGCGGCACGGTGCCGGAGATCGACCTGTCCGTCCCGCCGGAGGACCCGGGCGCCTCGCACCAGCACGCGCTGCTCGCCGAACAGGCGGACGGCAGCTGGGTCCTGGTCGACCAGGACTCGACCAACGGCACCACCGTGAACGGCGGCGCGGAGCCGATCACCCCGCACACCGCGATCCCGCTGAACGACGGCGACCGGATCCACATCGGCGCCTGGACCACCATCACCGTGCACCGCGGCTGAAAGACCGCCACATCATTCCCTGATGGGTCATCAGCGCCAACTCCGTTCGGGCCGGGCGGAATTCGACATCCGCCCGGCCCGACTTTGTTTGAGTCCTCTTCAAAATATCCGCAAATTCGCTCGCACGGATGTGCACAGGAGCCTTCGCAGCCCCTAGGCTCAGGCCACATGACTGCTGCTATATCCGCTGACGGCATACGTCAGCGGTACGGGGATGTGCAGGCCGTCGACGGGGTGTCGTTCACCGTCGAGGCCGGCGAGTTCTACGGGATCCTGGGCCCCAACGGCGCCGGGAAGACCACCACGATGGAGATCCTGGAAGGAGTCCGGAAACCGGACGAGGGCCGGATCCAGCTGCTGGGCATGGAGCCCTGGCCGCGCAATCCGAAACTGCTGCCGCGAATCGGCGTGCAGTTCCAGGCGACCGCTTTCTTCCGGAAACTGACGGCCCGGGAGACCATCCGCACCTTCGCGTCGTTCTACGGGGTCGGCCCCAAGCGGGCCGATGCGATGCTGGAGCGGGTCGGCCTCTCGGACAAGGCCGAGACCCTGACCGACCAGATGTCCGGCGGCCAGGCCCAGCGCCTGTCGATCGCCTGCGCACTGGCGCACGACCCGGAGCTCGTCTTCCTGGACGAGCCCACCACCGGACTCGACCCGCAGTCCCGGCGCAACCTGTGGGACCTCCTGCGGGACATCAACGCCGAGGGCCGCACGGTCGTGCTGACCACGCACTACCTGGACGAGGCCGAGGTGCTCTGCGACCGGGTCTCGATCATGGACCACGGCAAGATCCTCCACACCGGCGCCCCGGCGGCGCTGATCCGCGAGATCGACGACACCGTCCGGATCAGCGTGGCCTCCGGCCAACTCCCGCTCGCCCGGGCCCGGGAGCTGATGACCGCGGCCGGCGCGGACATCGCCAACCTGGAGGACGACACCGTCTCGCTCTCCGTCTCCACCCGCGTTCCGGCCCCGGTGCTCAGCGTCCTCGCCGAGCAGAACGCGCTGCGCGGCCTGGAAGTGCGCGGCGCCACCCTGGAGGACGTCTTCCTCCAGCTGACCGGACGGGAGTTCCGCGCATGACCGCCAGCACCTCCACCGAGCCGCAGGCCCCGGCCCGGCACGGCGGCCCCGCCACCGACGAGCGGGAGCGGGTCAGCGCGTTCTGGAGCCTGTCCCGCGCCATGCTGCTCGGGATGAAGCGCGACCGCACCGCGACCTTCTTCATCCTGCTGTTCCCGCTGGTGTTCCTGGTGTTCTTCGGCAGCGTGACCAAGGGATCCGGCAGCCCCCACGCCAAGGTGGCCCAGGTCGGCGCGGTGAAGCTGTTCGACTCGATCCAGGGCGACGAGCGGGCGGGGCTGGACAAGGTCCTCACCATCACGAAGACCGACGACGAGGCCGCCACGCTGGAGAAGGTCCGCAAGGGCGACTACGACGCGCTGATCAAGCAGGGCCCGGACGGCACGGTCGAGCTGCGCTACACCGCCGCCGACCAGGTCCGCGCCGGCGCGCTCCAGGGCATCCTCAACTCGGTGGTCCAGACCGCCAACCAGGCGGCCACCGGCCAGAAGCCGGCCTTCGTGCTGGACTCCCAGCAGGTCGAGGACAAGTCGCTCAAGCCGATCCAGTTCCTCACCCCCGGCCTGCTCGGCTGGGCCGTCGCCACCGGCGCGGTGTTCGGTGCCGCGCTGACGCTGGTCAACTGGCGCAAGTCCAAGGTGCTGCGGCGGCTGCGGCTGGCCCCGATCAACGCCGGAACCGTGATCAGCTCCCGGATCCTGGTCTCGCTGCTGACCGCGTTCCTGCAGACCGCCGTCTTCCTGGTGGTCGCGACGAGCTTCTTCGGGCTCAAGCTCACCGGCAACTGGTGGCTGGTCATCCCGCTGGTGGCCTGCGCGACGCTCGCCTTCATGTCGATCGGCCTGCTGGCCGGCTCGGTCGCCAAGACCGAGGAGGCGGCCAACGGCATCTCGCAGATCATCGTGCTGCCGATGTCCTTCCTGTCCGGCTCGTTCTTCCCGCTGGACGGCGCCCCGGGCTGGCTGAAGGCCGTCTCCGAGGTCATGCCGCTGCACTACCTGGTCAACTCCGCCCAGTCGGTGCTCACCCGCGGCGGCGGCGTCATGGACGCCCTGCCGACCATGGGCGGCCTGCTGCTCTTCGCGGCCGTGCTGACCGGCATCTCCTGGAAGCTGTTCCGCTGGGAGGACTGACCCTCCCCGGTTGACGTCCACCGATCCCGACGGGGTCGTACGCCTTTGGTCCCGGTGTACGACCCCGTCGGCGTCTGCGACCATGGTCGGGTGAGAGAGATCCGGCGAGGCACGTTGAGCGAGGAGACCTTCTACGACCAGGTCGGCGGTGAACCGGCCTTCCGGCGGCTCGCCCACCGGTTCTACGAGGGCATCGCCGAGGACGAGTTGCTGCGGCCGATGTACCCCGAGGAGGACCTCGGGCCGGCCGAGGAGCGGATGGCCCTCTTCCTGATGCAGTACTGGGGCGGCCCGCGCACCTACAGCGACCGGCGCGGCCACCCCCGGCTGCGGATGCGGCACGCGCCGTTCAAGGTCGACAAGGCCGCGCACGACGCCTGGCTCACCCACATGCGGGCGGCCGTGGCGAGCCTGGAGCTGCCGGCCGAGCACGAGCAGCAGCTGCTCGAGTACCTGACCTACGCCGCCGCCTCGATGATCAACACTCCGGGCTGAGGCCGTTCCCTGGGTCTTCCCGAGGTCTTCCCTGGGTCTTTCCGGGCTTGCGGGCCGGGGTTTGCGGGCCGGGGTTTGCGGGCCGGGGTTTACGGGCCGGGGTTTACGGGCCGGGGTTTACGGGCCGAAGTTTTGCGGGCCCGGCTACCGGACCGGGCTGAGCCCCAGCCCCGCGCCCGGCGCGGCCACCGTGCGCACCGCCACCGAGCCCGCCGGGGCGCTCAGCCGCAGCCAGCCACCCGCCCGGTGCACGGTCAGCGGGGCACCGGGCCGCAGGAAGCCGATCACGTACGCGGCGTGCAACGCGCGCAGCGGCAGCTCGGGCAGCACCGTGACCGGGCGGGACCAGATCTCGTCGGCCAGCGCGTCCAGCACCGTGCGGCCGCGGTGGTGCGCCGGGACGGCCTCGCTGCGCTCGCGGAACTCCTGCACCCCGGCCATGAGTTCGGGGTACACCTCGGCCACCGGCGGGGCGCCCACCGGCCGCCAGCCGGTGCGCGGCGGCAGCAGCCCGGCCCAGGCCGGGCCGGTCACCGGCGCGGGCAGCGCGACGGAGCCCGCCTCGGCGTCCACGCCGTCCAGCAACTGGCCCGCCGAGACGGTCAGGTCCACCGGGCCGTCCAGACCGCCCAGCCGCACGGTACGGACCGCCAGCGCGCCCGAACCGCCCAGCGGCAGCCGTCCGAAGACCGCCAGCACGCCGTCGCCGTCGCCCTCTCCCGGGCCCACCGCCTGGAGCCGGACGGCCGCCGCCCGGTCGAAGCGCAGCAGGCGCAGCAGGAAGGCGGAGAGGTCGGCGGCCTCCCCGGTGTCGGTCAGGGCGAGACGGGCGGTGATGGTCACAGCGGTTCAGCTCGAATCGTCAGATGGGGTCAGACGGTGGCGACGGCCGGCTCTACGTCCATGAAGCGGCCGAGGAACTCCCGCTCCACCGGCGAGATCCGGCGCGGCCGGCCCTCGGCCAGGTCGTAGGGGACGACCACGGTGGACGCCCGGACGTACACGATGTCGCTGCCGTCCTCGGCGACGTCCTTGATCTCGTACGAGACCGTCAGCGAGGCGCCGCCGATCTTCGTCACCCAGGTCTCGATGGTGACCGGCTCCGGCCGGTGCACCAGCGGACGCTTGTAGTCGATCTCGTGGCGGGCCACCACCGAGCCGCCCGCGAACTCCCCGGCGCCGGCCGCGGCGGCCTGGGTGAACATGAAGTCGATCCGGGCCTCCTCCAGGTAGCGCAGGAAGACCACGTTGTTGACGTGCCCGAAGGCGTCCATGTCGGACCAGCGCAGCGGGCAGGCGTAGATGTGGCGAGCCACGGCAGTTCTCCTCGGTGTCCGGTCGCCCGCCGCCGTCCACCGCCGGTGGCGTGGGACGCGACGCGGCGGACGGTGGCGACGGGCCGCGGCCCGGCAGGCCGCCCCGGAGGGCAGTCTGCCGGGCCGTTGTGACGGCTGGGTGTCAGCCTCGGGTCAGCTTCTTGTACGTGGCCCGGTGCGGACGGGCGGCGTCGGCGCCGAGCCGCTCGATCTTGTTCTTCTCGTACGACTCGAAGTTGCCCTCGAACCAGAACCACTTGCTGTCGCCCTCGTAGGCGAGGATGTGGGTGGCCACTCGGTCCAGGAACCAGCGGTCGTGGGAGATGACCACGGCGCAGCCGGGGAACTCCAGCAGGGCGTTCTCCAGCGAGGAGAGCGTCTCGACGTCCAGGTCGTTGGTGGGCTCGTCGAGGAGCAGCAGGTTGCCGCCCTGCTTGAGGGTGAGCGCCAGGTTCAGGCGGTTGCGCTCACCACCGGAGAGCACGCCGGCCGGCTTCTGCTGGTCCGGGCCCTTGAAGCCGAAGGCCGACACGTAGGCGCGGGACGGCATCTCGACCTGGCCGACGTTGATCCAGTCCAGACCGTCGGAGACGACCTCCCAGAGGGTCTTCTTCGGGTCGATGTTGGAGCGGGTCTGGTCGACGTAGCTGATCTTGACGGTCTCGCCGACCTTGACCGTGCCGCTGTCCGGAGTCTCCAGGTCCTGGAGCATCTTGAACAGGGTGGTCTTGCCGGCGCCGTTCGGGCCGATGATGCCGACGATGCCGTTGCGCGGCAGGGTGAAGCTCAGGTCGTCGATCAGGATCTTCTCACCGAAGGCCTTGTTGAGGTTCTCGACCTCGATGACGACGCTGCCCAGACGCGGGCCCGGCGGGATCTGGATCTCCTCGAAGTCCAGCTTCCGCATCTTGTCCGCCTCGGCCGCCATCTCCTCGTAGCGGGCCAGACGGGCCTTGGACTTCGCCTGACGGCCCTTGGCGTTGGAGCGGACCCACTCCAGCTCCTCCTTGAGGCGCTTGGCGCGCTTGGCGTCCTTCTGCCCCTCGACCTTGAGGCGCGACTGCTTGCTCTCCAGGTAGGTGGAGTAGTTGCCCTCGTAGCCGATCGCGCGGCCGCGGTCGAGCTCCAGGATCCAGCCGGCCACGTTGTCCAGGAAGTACCGGTCGTGGGTGACGGCGACGACGGTGCCGGCGTACTTGGCCAGGTGCTGCTCCAGCCAGTTCACCGACTCGGCGTCCAGGTGGTTGGTGGGCTCGTCGAGCAGCAGCAGGTCGGGGGCCTCCAGCAGCAGCTTGCAGAGCGCCACGCGGCGCTTCTCGCCACCGGAGAGCTTGGTGACCTGCCAGTCGCCGGGCGGGCAGCCCAGCGCGTCCATGGCCTGCTCCAGCTGGGCCTCGAGGTCCCAGGCGTTGGCGTGGTCCAGATCCTCCTGGAGCTTGCCCATCTCGTCCAGCAGCGCGTCCGAGTAGTCGGTCGCCATCAGCTCGGCGATCTCGTTGAAGCGGTTGAGCTTCCCCTTGATCTCCTTGACGCCGTCCTCGACGTTCTCCAGGACGGTCTTGGACTCGTCCAGCGGCGGCTCCTGGAGCAGCATGCCGACGGTGAAGCCCGGCGAGAGGAAGGCGTCGCCGTTGGAGGGGTGCTCCAGGCCGGCCATCATCTTCAGCACGGTGGACTTACCGGCGCCGTTGGGGCCCACGACGCCGATCTTCGCTCCGGGGAGGAAGCTGAGCGTCACGTCGTCAAGGATGACCTTGTCTCCGTGAGCCTTGCGCACCTTGCGCATCGTGTAGATGTATTCCGCCACGTGAGATCGCTCCGGCGTCGTCGGGAGTAATTCGGCTTGCAGCCTTCCATTGTGCCGCACCCGGCTCGGAGCCCGAACCGCCCAGGTGACCCCACGGGGGTATCCGGAGCCGCTCCCCACCCGCCCGGGCCCCGCCACCAGCGCCCCTTCCGCCCCACCCCGCGAACGCGACCGGCCCGGCTCCCCGCACGC
>NZ_JBHXEM010000048.1:0-41538 GCF_042724755.1 Kitasatospora sp. NPDC127067
CCCGCCGCCCCCCCCCCCCCCCCCCACCGCGCCCGGCGCCACCCCCCCGCAACGGGACCCCCCCCCCGACCGGCCGCGGGCCACCACGGCCCCGGCGGCGGTGGTGAGCAGGAGGACGGAGGCGGTCGCGGCGGCCACCCGGGCCGGGAGTGAGCTGTTCATGCGGACCACGACAGCACGCCGCCGGGCCCCCGGCGACCACAGAGCGCCCGCCCGGGTGGCCGCCCGCCCCGGCCACTCCCGCCCCGGCTACTCCCGCGCCAGCACGGCGATGGCCGCGAGCAGCAGCGCGGAGCCCGCCAGCAGGCCCGCCGTCAGCGGCTCGCCGAGGAACAGCACGCCGATCACCGCCGCGGTCGCGGGCTCCAGCAGGACCAGCACCGCGGCCGTGGTGCTGGGCACGGTGGTCAGGCCGGTGAAGTACCAGCGGTAGGCGAACAGGGTGGGCACCGTGCCGAGGAAGAGCAGCGCGGGCACGGTCACCACCGGGTCGCCACCGGTCGGCAGGAGGCCGTGGAGGCCCTGGACGGCCGCGAGCGGGAGCAGGCAGAGCAGGCCGGTGGTGAAGGCTCCGGTGCCGGCCCGGGCCGAGCCGCCGCTGCGGGCCCAGAGGGTGAGGCCGCTCTGGCCGGCGCCCGCGAGGACGGCCAGCGCGACGCCGAGGGCCGGGCGCGGGCCCGCCGCCGGGGCGGCCACCAGGAGGGCGAGGCCGGCCAGGGCCAACGCCACCGCGGCCGCCGCCCGACGGGTCAGCCGCTCGCCGAGCAGCAGGTGGGCGCCGAGGCTGGTGAACACCGGCCCGGCGCCGATGGTGATCAGGGTGCCCAGCCCGAGGCCCGCCCAGCGCACCGAGCCGAAGTAGGCGCACTGGCTGACCGCGAGGCCGAGCCCGGTCAGCGCCGCGGCGCGCCACCGGGCGGCGCCCCGGTCGGCGCGGGGCCCGCGGCTCGGCAGCAGGGCCAGGCAGAGCGCGGCGACGCCGAAGCGCCAGCAGGAGACGCCCACCGGGCCGAGCCCGCCGGTGCGCATCAGCAGCGCGGACACGGCGCCGCCCACGCCCCAGGCGACGGCGGCGGCGGAAATGGACAGGAGGCCGTGCCGGAAGGGCACGGCGGTGTACGAGGGGGTCATGCGTCGGTACTCCACGATGAGGTGCCGGTTCGGGTCCGCGGGGTACGCGGGCGGCAGTCATCGCCCCGGCCGCGGGCAGGTCCCGTCGGGCCGGAGTGGGTGGAGTGGGCCGCCCGCTAGCGGGCCGGCGGGGGGAGGATCACAAGACGCACGGGGCCACCCTACGCCGCCCGGCCGCGGTGTTCGCGATCTTTTCCTCGCCCACGAACGGGACGTACGGTCGACCGGGCCGGGGGCTCCCGGTGGAACGTCCCACTCGACGAAGGAGCGGTACACGATGGACCAGCTGACGTACGACGAGGTCGAGGCCGCCGGGAAGCGGATCGCCGGGCGGGTGCGCCCGGTGGCGGTGGCGCCGGGGGACGACGGCGGGCGGACCTGGCTGGCCCTGGAGTTCCTCCAGCACACCGGCAGCTTCAAGGCCCGCGGCGCGCAGAACTTCCTGCTCGCGCACGCCGAGGCGGGCACCCTCCCGGACAGCGGGGTGACCATCGCCTCGGGCGGCAACGCCGGACTGGCCTGCGCCTGGGCGGCCCGTGAACTCGGCGTCCGGGCAACGGTGTTCCTGCCCGAGACGGCCTCCCCGGTGAAGCTGGCGCGGCTGCGCTCGTACGGCGCCGAGGTGCGGTTGGCGGGCCGGGAGTACGCGGATGCGCTGAGCGCCTGCGAGGAGTTCGCGGCCGGCAGCGGGGCGCTGTCCTCGCACGCGTACGACCACCCGCTGATCGCCGCCGGCGCCGGGACGGTGCTGGCGGAGATGCGCGCCGGGGTGCCCGGGCTGGACACCGTGGTGCTGTCGGTCGGTGGCGGCGGGCTGTTCGCCGGGGTGGCGGTGGCGGCCCGTGAGCACGGCGTCCGGGTGCTCGCCGTGGAGCCGTCGGGCAGCCGCGCACTGAACGCCGCGCTGGAGGCGGGCCGCCCGGTGGACGTCCCGGTGGACTCCGTCGCCCAGGACGCGCTCGGGGCCCGCCGCGCCACCGTCCTCGCCGTGGACGCGGCCGCGCACGCGGGCGTCCGCTCGGTGCTGGTCGACGACGAGGCCATCGTGCGCGCCCGTCGGCAGCTCTGGGAGGACCGCCGGATCGCCGTCGAGTACGCGGCCGCCACGGCGCTCGCCGCCGTCGGCCTGGCCGAGGGCGAGCGGGTCGCCGTCCTGCTCTGCGGCGCCAACACCGACCCGTCCGATCTGGTGGATTAGCACCGCACCGCTGTACGGAGACCACTATTCCCATCATCGAAAGGACCGTCTATCATGCCGCCCCACTCGGCGCCGATCGAATTCCGAGTGGGTCGATCGAATACGTAAGAGATCGGGGACAATGACGCCCCCTACCTGCAGGGACGTCCAGAAAAGAATGTAAACATTCAGTAATGAAATCTGTGCAGGGGGCCCTGAAAAGTCCTAGTGTGTGGCAACTCTCATCGCTCCGCCCACCCCGGAGCCCCCACCCACAGAGAGATCGTTCATGGCTTCCCTCAACCAGATCTCGCCGCCCGACCAGGGCACCGACTCCTCCTCCGGGACTCCCCACCGCTCACTGCGCCGCCACGTCGGGCTCATCGGCCTCATGTGGGCCTCGGTCGGCTCGATCATCGGCTCCGGCTGGCTGTTCGGCGCGAAGGAGGGCGTGATGGCGGCCGGACCGGCCGCCGTCCTGTCCTGGGGCATCGGCACGGTCGCGATCGTGCTGCTCGCGCTCGTGCACGCCGAGCTCGGCAGCATGTTCCCGGTCTCGGGCGGCACCGCGCGGTACCCGCACTACGCCTTCGGCGGCCTGGCCGGCATGTCCTTCGGCTGGTTCTCCTGGCTGCAGGCGGCCACCGTCGCGCCGATCGAGGTCGAGGCGATGATCGGCTACGCCCGGCACTGGTCCTGGGCGGGCGGCCTGCTCAACGACAACAACACCCTCACCGCCAGCGGCTTCGCCGTCTCCACCGTGCTCATGGCGGTGTTCGTCGCGGTGAACTTCCTCGGGGTGCGCGTCCTGGCCCGCACCAACAACATCGCCACCTGGCTGAAGATCTTCGTCCCGCTGCTCACCATCTTCGTGCTGGCCGCGACCAACTTCCACGGCTCCAACTTCACCTCGCACGGCTTCGCGCCGTTCGGCGCCCAGGGCGTGCTGGCGGCGATCAGCACCAGCGGCATCATCTTCGCCCTGCTCGGCTTCGAGCAGGCCATCCAGCTCGCCGGTGAGAGCCGCAACCCCAAGCGCGACATCCCCCGCGCCGTGCTCGGCTCGGTCGCCATCGGCAGCCTGATCTACACCCTGCTCCAGGTCGTCTTCATCGGCGCGCTGCCCGTCAGCTCCTTCGCCAACGGCTGGGACAAGCTCGACTTCCCCGGCATCGACGGCCCCTTCGCGGGCCTCGCCACCGTGGTCGGCCTCGGCTGGCTGGCGTGGGTGCTCTACATGGACGCCGTGATCTCCCCCGGCGGCAGCGGCCTGATCTACACCACCTCGACCTCGCGCATCTCCTACGGCCTGAGCCGCAACGGCTACGCCCCGCAGAGGTTCGAGGAGCTCGACAAGAACGGCGTGCCGTGGTTCGGCCTGGTCATCGCCTTCGTCACCGGCGTGATCTGCTTCCTGCCGTTCCCGAGCTGGCAGGAGCTGGTCGGCTTCATCACGTCCGCCAGCGTGCTGATGTACGCCGGCGCCCCGCTGGCCTTCGGCGCGATGCGCCGCCGCCTGCCCGCGCACGAGCGCCCCTACCGGCTGCCGGCGGGCCAGCTGATCTCCCCGGCCGCGTTCGTGGTCTCCAGCCTGATCATCTACTGGTCCGGCTGGCACACCCTCTCGCGCCTGGGCATCGCGATCGTGCTCGGCTACGTCCTGCTCGGCAGCTACGCCGCGTACGCGATCAAGAAGGGCCTGCCGAACGCGCCCCGGCTGAGCTGGAAGTCCGCCCAGTGGCTGCCGCCCTACCTGGTGGGCCTCGGCCTGATCTCCTGGCAGGGCAGCTTCGGGGACGGCACCGGCAACATCCCGATGTGGGCCGACATGGCCCTGGTGTCGGCGTTCTCGCTGGTCATCTACTACTGGGCGATCCGGGTGGCGCTGCCGACCGAGGCGATCGAGCAGGAGATCGCCGACGTCGAGGTGGTCGACGAGGGCGGCCACTGACCGCCGACGACCGCCAGGAAGGGCCCGCCGGCCGTGCGACCGGCGGGCCCTTCCGCGTCCTCAGAGGCTCAGCACCGTCCGCAGCGCCGTGACGAGCTCGGCCTCCGCGTCCTGCGCCGGGCCGGGCGAGCGCCAGGCGACGAAGCCGTCCGGGCGGACCAGCACCGCTCCCCCCGGGCCGATGCCGTGCAGCGCGGCGAAGTCCGCCCCCGGCTCCGGCGCCAGGTCGTCCTCGGCGCCGTCGCCGATCCGGAAGCCGTCCAGCGGGACGGCCAGCCGGTCGGCCGCCCGCCTGCCGCCCGCCTGCCAGGCCCCGCCCTCGGGACCGGTGAGCAGCACCATCGCCTGCTCGTACAGGTCCAGCGTGGAGAGCTTCACGCCCGCGCGCCGCAGCCACTGGTGCGGGGCCCGGCTGCCCGGTTCGCCCGCCGACTCGAACTGCTCGGGGACCACCGGCCCGGACCGGTCCGCGCCGATCACCGCACCCACCGGGTAGCGGTAGCCGAGCGCCACCGCCAGCACCCCGGCCTGCCGGCCCACGCCCGGCGCCACCGCGTAACCCGGGTGGCTGTGCTCGGCGGACCGGGCCGAGGCCCGCTCGCCGGTCACCCGGGCCACCGGGAGGCGCTCCTGCCCGTACGTCTCCAGCAGCCGCGGCCCGGCCCAGCCGCACAGCACCGCGGCGACCTTCCAGGCCAGGTTGTGGGCGTCCTGGATGCCGGTGTTGGAACCGAAGGCCCCGGTCGGGGACATCTCGTGGGCGGAGTCCCCGGCGAGGAAGACCCGCCCGGCGCCGTACCGCTCGGCCACCCGCTCGGCGGCGTGCCAGGGAGCCCGGCCGGTGACCTCGACGTCCAGCTCCGGCAGGCCGACGGCGGTGCGGATGTGCCGCTCGCAGCGCTCGTCGGTGAAGGCCTCCAGCGGCTCGCCGTGCTCGGGGTGCCAGGGCGCGTGGAAGACCCACTCCTCCTGGTTGTCCACCGGCAGCAGCGCGCCGTCCGCCTCCGGGTTGGTCAGGTAGCAGGCGATGAAGTGCCGGTCGCCTACCACCTCGGCCAGCCGCTTGGCCCGGAAGGTGATGCTGACGTTGTGGAACAGCTCGCCCTTGCCGGACCGGCCAATGCCCAGGCTCTCCCGGACCGGGCTGCGCGGGCCGTCCGCGGCGATCAGGAAGTCCGAGCGCACCACCCGCTCCTCGCCGCTCTCCCGGCTGCGCAGCACCGAGGTGACGCCGTCCGCGTCCTGCTCGAAGGAGATCAGCTCGGTGCCGAACCGCAGGGCGCCGCCCAGCTCGCGGGCCGCCCGCCGCAGCACCGGCTCCAGGTCGTTCTGGCTGCACAGGCACCAGGAGCTGGGGCTGAAGCGGGCCAGCCGGCCGCCCGGGTCGATCTCCCGGAACAGCCACTCCTGCTCGGCGCCGGTCAGCGAGGGCGCCTGGAGGATGCCGTGGTTGGGGGCCAGGATCGAGGCCGCCTCGCGGATCGCCGGCTCGATCCCGGCCACCCGGAACAGCTCCATGGTCCGCACGTTGTTGCCGCGCCCTCGCGGGTGGTGCGAGGTGTCGGCGTGCTTCTCGACCAGCAGGTGCCGGACCCCGAGCCTGCCGAGGAAGAGTGAGGCCGACAGCCCGACCAGCGAGCCGCCCACGATCAGGACCGGCACCCGGTCGTCAACCTTCGGATTCATCGATTGCTCCGCCCTGTCAGGGGATTCCGCGGCCCGGCCACTGGGCTCGGCGCCGACCTCGGCGGGCCCGCTCAGCCGGGGCCCCGCTCTTCCATCCCCCGCCGGAGGCGGCCCGTGCCGCCCCTTCGCCCGGATGGCCCGCAAATCTCGCGCCGCGCCCGGTGCGCCGCCCACGATCGACCTCAGGCCTGGCGCCGACTCGCCCGGCCGAACCGCCGTCGCACCGCCCTCCCAGGCCGGGGAGCACCCGCCGGGCACGGCCGACACGGCCCGCAGCGTGCGGCCCAGAGCAGAAAGTGGATCATGACAACTCTGTCCGAACCCCAGCCGAAGCAGCAGGACGAGGCCGACACCCGGCTGCGAGTGGTGCTGATGCTGGAGATCCAGGACGGCGCCCAGCAGCGCTTCCTCGACGTGTACGAGCAGCTGCGCCACCAGGTGGCCTCGGTCGCCGGCCACGTCAGCGACCAGCTGTGCCAGTCGATCAACGACCCGCGCCAGTGGCTGATCACCAGCGAATGGAAGGACCAGGAGACCTTCCTGGAGTGGGTGGACAGCCCGGCCCACCGGGAGATGGTCAAGCCGATGCACGGCTGCGTCAGCGACAACTTCCGCTCGCTGCGCTACGCCGTGCTGCGCGAGACCTCCGCCGCCGGCTCCACCGGCACCCGGGCACCGATGGAGGTGCCGCCCGGGCTGCCGCGCACCACCCCGGCCGGGCACGTCGGCCCGCCCAAGGCCCCGCCGGGCCCGGACGGCGTGGTCCGCCACGCGCTGACCTTCACCGTCAAGCCCGGCAGCGAGCCCGAGGTGGCCCGCATCCTCTCCGGCTACGCCTCCCCCCGGGCCGAGGTCGACGAGCACACCCGGCTGCGCCGCACCTCGCTGTTCATGCTCGGCAACCGGGTGGTCCGCGCCGTCGAGGTGATCGGCAACCTCGGCGACGCGCTGCGCCACGTGGCGATGCAGCCCGAGGTGCGGGCCGTCGAGGAGGCGCTGAACCCGCACCTGGAGGAGGCCCGGCAGCTGGGCGACCCGCAGGCCGCCCGGGCGTTCTTCGCCAGGGCCGCGCTGCCCGCCCGGCACCAGGCGATCGCCAGCTCCCCCGCCTCCGCCCGGCTGCACCGGCACGCCGTGCTCTACCCGGTCCGTCCGGGCCGCGGACAGGACGTGGCCGAGCTGCTGGCCGAGCACGACAACCTGGCCACCGCCGACCCGACCGGGCCGGTCGCGGCCGCCACCGTCTTCCACCGGGAGGACGTGGTGGTGCGCCTGGTCGACCTGCGGGTGCCGGCCGAGGCCGACCCGGCCGCCGCCCTCGGCGTGGCCGACGACCGGCAGGCCGCCGTGCTCGCCGGGCTGCTGGACCTCGGACCGCAGGGCGACCTGCGCACCGCCACCGGGCTCGGCGCCTTCCTCGCCGCCCGCGCCATGAACCCGGTCACCGACCGCAGTTCCGCCGACCCGATCAACAACTGACGCTCCGTCACTTCACGGGAGAACTCCATGACCACCCAGTCCCCACGGATCGTCAGCGTCCACGACGCGCCGGAGAACCGCCGCCACGGCGCCGAGCTGCGCACCATGCTCACCCCGACCAGCTGCGGCGCGACCAGCGGCTTCATGGGCCTGGCGATCGTCAAGCCCGGCGAGCGGATCCGCGAGCACTACCACCCGTACTCCGAGGAGTTCGTGTTCGTCGTCTGCGGCGACCTGGAGGTGGACCTGGACGGCGAGCCCCATCCGCTCAAGCCGGACCACGGCCTGATGATCCCGATCAACATGCGCCACCGCTTCCGCAACGTCGGCGACACCGAGGCCCGGATGGTCTTCCACCTCGGCCCGCTCGCCCCGCGCCCCGACCTCGGCCACGTGAGCACCGAGGGGACCGCGGCGTCCGGACCGCCGGAACACGCCAAGGTGGGCTCGTGACCCGGCGCGTCGCCGTCACCGGGATCGGTGTGGTCGCCCCCGGCGGGGTCGGCGTCCCGGCGTTCTGGGACCTGCTGACGGCCGGCCGCACCGCGACCCGGGGCATCACGCTCTTCGACCCCACCGGGTTCCGCTCCCGGATCGCCGCCGAGGTCGACTTCGACCCGGCGGCCCACGGACTGGGCCCGGCGGACGTCCAACGGGCCGACCGCTACGTGCAGTTCGCGATGGTCGCGGCCGACGAGGCGCTCGCCGACGCCGGCCTGGACCTGGCCGCCGAGGATCCGTGGCGGATCGCCGTCTCGCTCGGCACCGCCGTCGGCGGCACCACCCGGTTGGAGCACGACTACGCCCTGGTGAGCGCGGCCGGAGCCCGCTGGGACGTGGACCCCGGGCAGGCCGAGCCGCAGCTGCACCGGGCCTTCGCGCCCAGCACCCTGGCCTCCGCGGTGGCCGAGCGGACCGGCGCACACGGCCCGGTGCAGACCGTCTCCACCGGCTGCACCTCCGGCCTGGACGCGATCGGCTACGGCTTCCAGGCGGTCGAGGAGGGACGCGCCGACATCTGCATCGCCGGCGCCTCCGACTCCCCGATCTCGCCGATCACCGTCGCCTGCTTCGACGCCATCAAGGCCACCAGCGAGCGCAACGACGACCCGGAGCACGCCTCCCGTCCCTTCGACGCCGGCCGGGACGGCTTCGTGCTCGGCGAGGGCGGCGCCGTCCTGGTACTGGAGGAGCTGGAGCACGCCCGCCGCCGCGGCGCCCGGATCTACGGCGAGATCGGCGGCTTCGCCACCTTCGGCAACGCCTACCACATGACCGGCCTCACCAAGGAGGGGCTGGAGATGTCCCGGGCGATCGACCACGCGCTCGTCCACGCCCGGGTGGACCGCACCGAGGTGGACTACGTCAACGCGCACGGCTCTGGCACCAAGCAGAACGACCGGCACGAGACCGCCGCGGTCAAGCGCTCGCTGGGCGCGCACGCCTTCAGGACGCCGATGAGCTCGATCAAGTCGATGGTCGGGCACTCGCTCGGCGCGATCGGCGCCATCGAGGTCGTCGCCTGCACCCTGGCGCTCGCCCACGGCGTCGTGCCGCCGACCGCCAACTACGAGACTCCGGACCCGGAGTGCGACCTCGACTACGTGCCGCGCACCGCGCGCGAGCTGCCGCTGAGCCACATCCTCTCGGTCGGCAGCGGATTCGGCGGATTCCAGTCCGCCGTCGTGCTCAACAGAACGGGGTGAGTTCCATGACGTCACGTCAGCAGGGCCGCCGGGCGGTGGTCACCGGCCTCGGCGTGGTGGCACCGAACGGAGTCGGGGCCGACGCCTTCTGGAAGGCCACCAGGCAGGGCGTGAGCGTCCTCGACCGGATATCCCGCGAGGGCTGCACCGGGCTTCCGCTCCGGATCGCGGGCCAGGTGAACGGGTTCGATCCGCAGTCGGCGATCGACAACCGCTTCCTGGTGCAGACCGACCGTTTCACGCACTACGCGATGGCCGCCGCCGACCTCGCGGTGGCGGACGCCGGGTTCCGACCCGACCCGGAACAGCCCTTCGCGATCGGCGTGGTGACCGCGGCCGGCTCCGGCGGCGGCGAGTTCGGCCAGCGCGAACTCCAGCAACTCTGGGGCCAGGGGCCGAAGTTCGTCGGCCCTTACCAGTCCATCGCCTGGTTCTACGCGGCCAGCACCGGACAGATCTCGATCCGCGGAGGCTACAAGGGCCCCTGCGGAGTGGTCGCCAGCGACGAGGCCGGCGGGCTGGACGCCCTCGCACACGCCGTCCGCGCGATCGAGCGCGGCACCGACGCGGTGGTGGCCGGCGCCGCCGAGGCCCCGCTGGCGCCGTACTCGATGGTCTGCCAGCTCGGCTACCCCGAACTCAGCCTGGCCGAGCGGGCCGAGCTGGCGTACCTGCCGTTCACCGCGCAGGCCTGCGGCTTCGCCCCCGCCGAGGGCGGCGCGATGCTGCTGCTGGAGGACGAACAGGCGGCCCGCCTGCGCGGCGCCCGCGTCCGGGCAGTGCTGGCCGGGCACGGCGCCACCTTCACCGGCGCCTCCCGCTGGGCGGAGTCCCGGGAGGGGCTGGCGGCCGCCATCCGGATCGCGCTGGACGAGGCCCGGATCGCGCCCGAGGAGATCGACGTGGTCTTCGCGGACGCCCTGGGGGTGCCGGCCGCCGACCGGGCGGAGGCCCTGGCGCTGGCCGACGCCCTCGGCCCGGTCGCCGAGCGCGTCCCGGTCACCGCACCCAAGACCGGTACGGGGCGGGCCTATTGCGGCGCCCCGCTGCTCGACGTGACCGCCGCCGTGCTGGCCATGGAGGACGGCGTGCTGCCGCCCACCCCCAACGTCACCGAGGTCTGCCACGACCTCGCCCTGGTGACCGGCCGCGCCCGCCCGGCCGAGCTGAACACCGCCCTGGTGCTCAGCCGCGGGCTGATGGGCTCCAACTCCGCGCTGGTCGTCCGGCACGTGCGGCCCTGAACCACCCACACCTTCGAAGGGACACCCCTGTGAGCAACACCCTCAGTTATCCGGAACTCGCCGAGCTGCTCAAGGCCCGGGCGGGCGTCGCCGTCGACCCGGGCGACCTGGCGCGGCCGGGCGCGGAGTTCGACACCTTCGGCGTCGACTCGCTCGGCCTGCTCGGCGTGGTCGGCGAGCTGGAGAACCGGCACGGCCTCAAGGTCACCTCGGGCGCCGAATCGGCCAAGACCCCGGCCGAGTTCCTGGAGCTGATCAACTCCTCCCTCGCCACGAAGGCTGGTGCCTGAGATGCCCGGACACACCGACAACGAGATCGTCATCGCCGCTCCGCTCGACCTGGTCTGGGAGATGACCAACGACCTGGAGAACTGGCCGCAGCTGTTCAGCGAGTACGCCTCGGTGGAGGTGCTGGACCGGCAGGACAGCCTCGTCCGGTTCCGGCTCACCATGCACCCCGACGAGAACGGCCAGGTGTGGAGCTGGGTCTCCGAGCGGGAGACCGACCGGGACGCGCTCTCGGTGCGCGCCCGCCGGGTCGAACCCGGCCCGTTCGAGTTCATGGAGATCCGCTGGGAGTACGCCGAGGTGCCGGCCGGCACCAGGATGCGCTGGATCCAGGACTTCGCGATGAAGCCGACCGCCCCGGTCGACGACGCCGGCATGACCGGCCACATCAACCGGAACTCGAAGATCCAGATGCAGCTGATCCGGGAGAAGGCCGAGAAGCGGGCGGCGGAGCTGTGACCGGCGTCCACCGGGCACTGATCGTCGCCCGGATGAAGCCCGAGGCCGCACCGGACATCGCCGAGGTGTTCGCCGAGTCCGACCAGGGCGAGCTGCCGCACCTGATCGGCGTCACCGGCCGCAGCCTCTTCCAGTTCGGCGACGTCTACCTGCATCTGATCGAGGCCGACCGCCCGCCGGGCCCGGCCGTCGCCAAGGTCGTCGGGCACCCGGACTTCCGGACCGTCAGCGACCGCCTGACCGCCTACGTGCAGGCGTACGACCCGGCCACCTGGCGGGAGCCGAAGGACGCGATGGCGCGGGAGTTCTACCGCTGGGACCGCTGACCCGGCGCCTCCCCGATGGGCCCGCCCCCGGCCGTGTGCCGGGGGCGGGCCCACGCGTGCCCGGCCGCAGCGCCCCGGATCGGATCGGCCCGTCCCGGATCCGCCTGTCCCGGATTCACCCGGATCGCCCGGCCGTACGGGTGAACACTCCCGGGACTCCACCCGAAGGGCGCACGCTGCGTACCGGCGCTGCCACACTCCGGTGGCAGTCGGCCGCACGGTGGATGACCGTGGATCAGGCGCAACCCCCGCGAGTCCCCTTGCCCGGCACCGTGCCGGCAGCCGCGGTCCTGCGCGCCGGAAGGATCATCCTCATGCGTTCTGCACGCACACTGCTCGCCGGGGCGGCCGTCGCCGCCGTGATCACCGTCGGTACCCCCATGGCCTTCGCCGACGGTGCCGCCGACCAGGGCAAGAACCTGACCTGGCAGGAGAAGCAGGACAAGTCCGAGAAGACCTCCGACAACTCCAAGGCCACCGACGACAAGAAGGGCGGTGCCGCCTCCGAGGAGCACAAGGGCGCCGACGAGCGCAAGGGCACCGACGAGTACAAGGGCAATGACGAACACAAGGGCACCGACGAGTACAAGGGCAATGACGAACACAAGGGCAGCGACGAGCACAAGGGCACCGAAGCCAAGGACGAGGACCACAAGACCCCGCACGGCGGCGTGCACACCGGCGGCGGCGGTCTCGCGCTGTCCGGCAGCGGGCTCGCCTCCGGCGCGGTGCTGCTGCTCGGCGGCCTCGGGGCGGGCGCGTACGCCCTGCGCCGCGGCCGCCGTACCACCGGCGCGGTCGCCTGACGCCTAACGCCGGGCACCCTGCTTCCGCCGCCTCCGGGCGCCTCCCCGCGCGGGGCGGGCGCACCGGGGGCGGTGGGCCGTCGTGGAACAGGTCGAGCGGAGGACAGGAATGACGGGCGGTCCCGCCTCTGGAACACCCCGGCTGCTGCGCGCGGGGATGGGCGCGGCAGCGGTCGGGCTGCTGCTGATCTACAACTCGGTGGACACCGGCGCGGACTCCGGCACGGAGGACGGCCGGCCCGCTCCCCCGGCGGCCGCCGCGCCGACCGTCCCCGGACCCGCGGGCGCCGCGGACGCGGACGCGGCGCCGCAGACGCCGGCGCTCAAACGCGCCAAGCCGACCCGGCTGCGGATCCCGCAGATCGCCGTGGACGCGCCGTTCACCGAACTGGCCGTCAACCCGGCCGGCCAGCTCGACGCGCCACCGCCGGACGACAAGAACCTGGTGGGCTGGTACCGGGACGGCGTCACCCCGGGGGAGCGCGGCAGCGCGGTCCTGGCCGGGCACGTGGACACCGCCAAGGGCCCGGCGGTGTTCCTGCTGCTGAGCTTCCTGCTGCCGGGCAACAAGGTCGAGGTGAGCCGCGCGGACGGGACGGTCGCGGTGTTCTCGGTCGACTCGGTGGAGACCTTCGCCAAGAACGCCTTCCCCGACGCCAAGGTGTACGGCAGGACCCCGGACGCCCAGCTCCGGCTGATCACCTGCGGCGGCACCTACGACAAGAAGCGGCGGGACTACCTCGACAACGTCGTGGTCTTCGCCCACCTGGAGTCCTCGCACCCGGGCTGACCCACCCCGGTCCGCCCCGATTCGCCCCGCTTCGGCCCGATTCGGCCCGGGCACGCGCGACCGCCGGCCCCCCTTCGCTCGGGGGCCGGCGGTCGCGCGTGCCGGTGGTCGTACCGTCGTACGGGCCTACGGCCTACGGCGTACGGCGGCGGCTCAGCCGGTCACGAGGGCCTCGAAGGCGTGCAGGTAGGGGTTGACCGGGCGGACCGCGGTGACGGTCAGTCCGGCCTCCGCCATCAGCCCGACCATGCTCTCCTCGGAGTGCTTGGCACCGCCCACGTTGAGCATCAGCATCAGGTCCATCGCGGTGGTGAACCGCATCGAGGGGCTGTTGTCGACCAGGTTCTCCACCACCACGACGCGGGCGCCGGAGCTGGCCGCCTTGACCACGTTGGCGAGGGTGCGGCGGGTGCTGTCGTCGTCCCACTCCAGGATGTTCTTGATGATGTAGAGGTCGGCGCGGACCGGGATCTCCATCCGGCAGTCGCCCGGCACCAGGCGGGCCCGGGCGGAGAAGGCGCCGCCGTCCTGGAGCCGCGGGTCGGCGCCGGCCACCACCTTGGGCAGGTCCAGCAGGGTGCCGTGCAGCGCCGGGTGCTTCTCCAGCAGGCTGGCCAGCACATGGCCCTGGCCGCCGCCGATGTCCGCCACCGAGTCGATGCCGGTGAGGTCCAGGTACTCGGCGAAGTCCTCGGCGGACTGCCGGCTGGAGGTGGTCATCGCCTTGTCGAAGACCTTCGCCGAGTCGCCCGCGTCGCTGTGCAGGTAGTCGAAGAACTCCTTGCCGAACAGCTCGGGGAAGACGTTGCGGCCGGAGCGCACGGCCTCGTCCAGCCTCGGCCAGGCCTCCCAGGTCCAGGGCTCGGTGCACCAGAGGGAGATGTAGCGCAGCGAGTTGGGGGCGTCCTCGCGCAGCAGCCGGGACATCTCGGTGTGCTCGAAGCGGTCGTCGCCGCTCGCCTCGAAGATGCCGTAGCAGGCGAGCGCTCGCAGCAGGCGGCGCAGCTGGCGGGGCTCGGTGTCGAGTGCGACGGCGAGGTCGGTGACGGTGGTCGGGGTGTCGCCGAGCACGTCGGCGACACCGAGCCGGGCGGCCGCGCGGACGGCGGCGGCGCAGGCGGCGCCGAAGACGAGTTCGCGCAGGCGCATCGCGGCCTGGGGGCTGGTATGGGCGGGTGCGGTGGTCATGGCGGGTTCCTCGGGTCCTTGGGGGTTCCTGGGGCGGCGGGCGGCGACGGGCCGGCGGCGGGAGGCGGGCGGCCGCGGGCCGGCGGCCTGGGTGAGGGGGCGCCGGGGCTCAGCAGCGGCCGGCCGGCTCGGAGCGCTCGCAGGTGTTGCGGGCGAAGGTGTTGTCGGCGCCGGCGTCGCGGTCGGCGAGGTCGGCCGGACCGTTGCCGCTCAGTTCGTTGTCGGTGATCACGGCGCGGGCGTTGGAGACGCCGACGACGCTCCGGAAGAGGACGATGCCGCCGGAGAAGTCCGAGGTGCCCGTGTTGTCGCGGACCTCGTTCTCCGTCACCCGGGTGTCCTCGGTGCCGGTGAGCACGATGCCGGCGCCCTGGATGGCGCCCAGGCGCGGGTTGGCCGGGCAGAACTTGTTGTTGCCGACGACGGTGTTGCGCCGGACGTCGAGGTTCCCGGCGCGGGGCACGCCCTCGTCGCCGACCACGAAGACGCCGGCGCAGTTGCCGCTGATCCCGTTGTCCTGGACGGCCAGCCCGCGCAACCGGCGGACGGTGACGCCCACCCGGTTGCCGGTCAGCTCGTTGCCCTCGACGACGGTGCCGCCGGTGTCGGGCGAGCCGCCCTCGCGGTACGCGTAGTTGGCGAGGAAGACGCCGGACTGGCCGTTGTCGGTCGAGCGGTTGCCGCGGATGACGGCCCGGGTGGACATCTCCTGGCTGATGCCCTGCTGGGCGTTGTCGTGGACGTAGGTGCCGCTGACGGTCAGACCGGTGGTGCCGCTGGCGTCGATGCCGTTCTTGCGGAAGCCGGTGACGGCGAGGCCGTGGACGGTGACGTCGGACAGCGGGTGCTCCTCGGTGCCGACCACGCAGATGCCGTGGCCGGCGGCGGCGCAGGCGTTCTCGGTGCCGTCCCCCGGGACGATCACGCTGTCCCGGCCGGCGCCGCGCAGGGTGATGCCGGGGGTGGTGATGCGGACGCTGCCCCGGTAGGTGCCGGGGAACAGCTGGACGGTGTCACCGGGCCGGGCGGCGTCGACCGCCCGCTGAATCGATTCTCCTGGCCGGACGTGGTGCAGCGGGAGGCCACCGTCGGCGCGGGCCGCGGGGGCGGCGGCCAGGGCGGCGAGGACGGTGGTCAGGGCGGTGGCGGCGGCGGTGGCCGCGGCGAGGTGGTGGACCCGTCGCGTGGACATGAGTGGTGACCTGTTTCTTTCGGCGCGCGCGGTGTTCGTGCGGGTGTCGTGGTCCCCCGCACGGGCCGGCGGTGTGGGCTGACGCGCTGTGCGCGGGCGGTGACGGCCGGTGGGTGCGGCCGTGTCGACGGTACGGGCGGCCGGATGGGCCCGCCACCAGGGCTGGGCTGCGGGACTGACGGGGCGTCGACCGGAAGTGGGACGGCCCGGCGTGGCGCGGGGTGGTGGGGGTCGGGCGTGCCGTGCGACGGGTGGGCGGCGGCGGACGTGGCGACGCGCCCGCCCACGGGGGCGGTCGGGCGCGTCGGGCGCTTCGGCAGCGGGCGCTTCGGGCGCTTCGGCAGCGGGCTCGGCGGCCCGGGTCAGCCCGCGGCCGGGGCCCGCGGCCCGAGGCGGACGGGCAGCGCGGCGAGGTGCCAGGCGGCCGGGTTCGGTCCGCGCTCGACGGCCTCCGGGCCGACCGCGAGAGCCAGCTGCGGGTACGTCCGCAGCAGCGTGTCGAAGGCGACGACGGCCTCCTGGTGCGCCAGCACCGAGCCCAGGCATCGGTGGGTGCCGTGGCCGAAGCCCAGGTGCGCCTCGTGGTGCCCCGCGCGGTCCGGCGCGCTCGCCCGGCGGACGTCCAGGCGCTCCGGCTCGGCGTAGGCCCGCGGGTCGTGGTTGGCCCCGGCGAGGATCGGCATCACCGCCTCGCCCTTGCGGATCGGGGTGCCGGCCAGGGTGAGGTCCTCCGTCGCGTAGCGCGGCACCCCGCCGATGGTCGGGCCGCACCAGCGCATCAGCTCGTCGACGGCGGCGGGCAGCAGGCCCGGGTCGGACCGGACCAGTGCCAGCTGTTCGGGGTGGGCGAGCAGCGCGGCCGTGCCGTTGCCGATCAGGGTGGCGGTGGTCTCGTGCCCGGCCACGATCAGGTTGAGGATCAGCGAGACGGTCTCCACCGGGGCGAGGGTGTCGCCCTCCGCGGCGGCCAGCCGGGAGAGCAGGTCCTCGGCCGGTTCGGTCCGGCGGCGCTCGACCAGGTCGCGGGCGGCGGTCACCATGGCGCGCAGCGCCTCGTCCAGGCCGGGCCCGGCGCCCCGGCCGAGGTAGGAGCTCCAGCGACGCCACTGCGGGCGGTCGGCCTCGGGGATCCCGAGCAGCTCGCAGATCACCGTGACGGGCAGCGGGTAGGCGAAGTGCGCCACCAGGTCGACCACGCCGTCCGGGCCGGCGTGCCGGGGCAGCGCCCGGGCGTACTCCTCGGCGAGCCGCTCGATCCGGGGCCGCAGGCGCTCCACCGCACCGGCCGTGAAGGCGGGGTGCACCAGCCCGCGCATCCGGCGGTGCCGGGCGCCGTCCGCGCCGAAGACTCCGGCGCGCAGGTACTTCGCGCACTCCGGCGGCATGCCGCGGGCGCGCCAGACCTGCTCGGTGCGGTGCGCGGGGACGGGCGCGGCGGGCTCGTCCGCCGGGCGGGACGGGTCGGTGGCGGTGCCCACGGTGCCCACGGCGCCGACGGCTTCCGCGGCGAGGACGTCCGTGGTGGCGTCCGTGGTGACGGCGGCGGTGGCGAGCTCGTCGGCGACGGGGCCGTCGACGGCGTTCACGTCGTTGACGAAGCGCGGGTCGGACAGCACGGTGCGGACGTCCTGGTAGCGGACGGCGATCCAGAAGGGCTCCACGCCGGGGATGGTGGCGCGGGCGAGCGGGGCGCGCTCGCGCAGGTCGGCGAAGGCGGTGAAGGGGTCGCGGATCAGGTGGTCGGCGCGCAGGTCGACGGTCTCGACCGGTTCGGCGGTGCTCACGGCTGCCTCCTCAAGGAGTCGCGAAGTCCATCTGGTCACGGATCGTGACGGAGGCGGTCGGGGTGGTCCCCGGGTTCCGGCCCGGATTCACTCGATCGAGCACAGTGCATCGTTTCTCCGGACCGCGGCCGACCCTCCCGGGCCACCCCGCCCCGGCCACCCCGCTCCGCTCCGCCCGGCCCGGCCCGCCCGACGCCCCGGTCCGGGCGCGTGGCATGCTCGGGGCCATGACCACCGTGCACGTACCGCCCGTCGCCGCCCTCCGCAACCCGATCGGTGCCCACGTCCCGGTGGCCGCGCGCGGACTGGCCGGCACCGGCCTGGCGTACGCGGCCCGGGTCGGCGCGGAGACGGTGCAGGTGTTCGTGGCCAACCCGCGCGGCTGGGCCACTCCCCCGGGCAACCCGGCCCAGGACGAGGAGTTCCGCACCGCCTGCGCCGAACAGGGCGTCCCGGCCTGGGTGCACGCGCCGTACCTGATCAACTTCGGCTCGGACAACCCGGCCACCCGCGAACGCTCCGCCGAGTCGCTGCGGCACTCGCTGCGCCGCGGCCACGCCATCGGCGCGCTCGGCGTCGTCCTGCACACCGGCTCGGCGGTCGGCACCGCGCCCGGCGGCGGCTCGCGCCGGGCCGAGGCGATGGCGCAGGTCCGGACGGACGTCCGGCCGCTGCTGGAGGAGTTGGACGGGCTGGGCGACGACGCGCCCTGGCTGCTGCTGGAGCCGACGGCGGGCCAGGGCAGCTCGCTCTGCTCGCGGCTGGAGGAGCTGGCCGCGTACATGGCGGCGCTGGACCATCACCCGAAGGTGGGAGTCTGCCTGGACACCTGCCACGCCTTCGCCGCCGGGCACGACCTGGCGGAGCCCGGCGGGGTGACGGCCGCGCTGGACGCCCTGGCCGCCGCGGCCGGTCCGGGCCGGCTGCGGCTGATCCACGCCAACGACTCCGAGGACGTGGTCGGCGCCCGCAAGGACCGCCACGCCAACATCGGCGCCGGGATGATCGGCGCCGAGCCGTTCCGCGAGTTGTTCGAGCACCCGGAGACGGCCGGGGTGCCCCTGGTGGTGGAGACCCCGGACCGCAAGCACGGCGGGGACGGCACCGGGCACGCGATGGACATCGCGGTGCTGAAGGAACTGCGGGACCGGGCGGCGGTCCGCGGCCCCGGAACCCGTCCGACGGACCTGCGGGAGCCGGCCGCCGCGGGACGGCCGTGAGCCCGGAGGCCGACGGGCGGCCTCCGGGCTCGGGGGGCGGGGATCAGCAGCCGCAGTCGCCCTCGCTGTGCTCGGAGTAGTTGAACCAGGTGGCGTGCGGGCCGACCAGGCCGACGCCCGCGGAGCCGGACTCCAGGTGCTGTCCCTCCGACTGCGTCGGAGCGAAGCCCCCCGCCATGGCCGAGGTCGGGACCGCCACCACGGCACCGGCCACGGCGACGATCACGGCGAGCTTGCGGATCTTCCCACGAAGCGACATCTGATGTCCTTTGGTTCGTCTCTGGTCCTCAACCCGCGCCCCCGACCGGCCTGTTCGGCCGCCCGACGGGCCGGGCGGCGCCCCACCGGGGGCGCCGCGCCAACGTTGGCACACGAACGCGCGGCTTCGGGCGCGCGCCGCAACCGGGCTGAGGCGTTCGGGTGAGGCAACTCCCCCGGCCGGGCGAATCCGGGCGTACGTCGAGGAATACGGGCGTACCCGCGTGAACCCGGTCGAACGGCCGGACGGAGGGGGCCGGACGAGTACCCGTCCGGCCGCCCCGCGACCGCAAGTCTTGCGGTGCTGGACCGGGCGAACTGAACAAATCCCGGCGATTTGGTGCAAGGTGCCGCCCGGTCCGAGCATGAACGGTCGCTCCATGACGCTCCACCGAGCGCGAGCACCAGCAGGAGCAGCACCACGAAAGGCGCACCACCCTCATGCAGACCAGTCCCGCCGCACCCCGGCAGGCGACCCGACCGAGCGGCCCGGAGACCCCGGGACCGGTCGGCTCCCCGCCGGACGGCCCCGCGCCCCGGACCACCGGCCGCCGTTTCGGGCTGCTGACCGCCACCGCCCTGGTGATGGGCAACATCATCGGCGGCGGCATCTTCATGATCCCCGCCGCCGTGGCCCCGTTCGGGACGGTCAGCCTGGCCGCCTTCGGAGTGCTCACCGTGGGCGCGATCGCGCTGGCGCTGGTCTTCGGGCAGCTCGCCCGGCGCAACCCGCGCACCGGCGGGCCGTACGTCTACGCCCGCGAGGCCTTCGGGGACTTCGCCGGCTTCCTGTCCGCGTGGTCGTACTGGATCACCACCTGGGTCAGCAACGCCGCGCTCGCCGTGGCCGCCGTCGGGTACCTGGACGTGCTGCTGCCGCTCCACCACTCCATCCCGCTGGAGATCACCGCCGCGCTGGCCTTCCAGTGGCTGCCGGCCCTGGCCAACCTGGCCGGCACCCGCTACGTCGGGGCCGTCCAACTCGTCTCCACCGTGCTGAAGTTCATTCCGCTGCTGCTGGTCTCGGTGGGCGGCCTGTTCTTCTTCGACCCGAAGAACCTCGGGCCCTTCGACGCCACCGGCCACGGCTGGGCGGGCGGCATGACCGCCGCCGCGGCGATCCTGCTGTTCAGCTACCTGGGTGTGGAGTCGGCCGCGATGAGCGCCGGCAAGGTCCGCGACCCGGAGCGCAACGTCGGCCGGGCCAGCGTGCTCGGCACCACCGGTGCGGCGGTGGTCTACCTGCTCGGCACCATCGCGGTGTTCGGCACCGTGGCGCACCAGCAACTCGTCCACTCCGCCGCGCCGTTCTCGGACGCCGTGGACGCCATGTTCGGCGGCAGCTGGGGCGGCACGGCGATCGCCGTCGCCGCGCTGGTCTCGATGACCGGCGCCCTCAACGGCTGGACCCTGCTCTCCGCCCAGGCCCCGTACGCGGCCGCCAAGGACGGCCTGTTCCCGGCCGCCTTCGGCAAGGAGCGGCGCGGGGTGCCGACCTTCGGCGTGCTGGTCAGCGTGGCGCTGGCCTCGGCGCTGACCGTGGTCAACTTCGCCAGCGGCGCGAAGGGCGCCTTCGACATGCTGGTGCTGGTCACCACCTTCACCGCCACCGTGCCGTACCTGCTCTCCACCGCCGCCCAGCTGTACTGGCTGGTGCGCGGGGCGGGCGAGAAGGTCGACCGCGGGCGGCTGGTGCGCGACGCCGTCCTCGGCCTCGGCGCCTTCGCCTTCTCGCTCTGGCTGCTCGCCGGGGCCGGCTACGCCGCCGTCTACCAGGGCGTGCTGTTCCTGTTCGCGGGCATCCTGGTCTACGTCTGGATGGCGGGCCGCCGCCGCGACTGAATCCCCCGGCGGCAGCCGGAAAACCGGACACACCACCCCGAACCCCCGTGACGTACGCCGGACTTGTCCGGTGCACGTCCGATGTGCACGAGGATTTCACTTCCCGGGTCTACCCGCGTAGGTGACCGGATCGCCACACTGGCGCACGCAATTCAGCAGTTCTTCCGATCTGATGATGGAGCGTCCGCCATGGCCCCCACCGCACCCGTGCGCCGGTTCCTGTCCTGCATACCGGCTGCCGCCGCCCTCGCCGCCGCGACCGTGCTCACGGCCGGCACCCCCGCCCAGGCCGCCCTGCCGACCCCGATCTCCGCGGCCACCGCCCGCAGCTACCTCGCCGCGATGCCCGCCACCGCGGAGACCCACGGGGACACCTACGACCGCACGCTGTTCCCGACCTGGATCACCATCAGCGGCACCTGCGACACCCGCGAGTGGGTCGTCAAGCGGGACGGCAGCAACGTCGCCACCGACACCTCCTGCAAGGCGACCAGCGGCAACTGGTCCTCGCCGTACGACGGCGCGACCACCACCAACGCCTCCTCCTTCGACGTCGACCACCTGGTACCGCTCTCCGAGGCCTGGGCCTCCGGCGCCTGGGCCTGGACCACCGCGCAGCGCCAGGCCTTCGCCAACGACGTCACCCGCCCCCAGCTGCTGCTGGTCTCCGCGAGCAGCAACCGCTCCAAGGGCGACCGCGACCCGGCCGAGTGGCTCCCCCAGGCCTCCTACCGCTGCACCTACGCCCGCGCATGGGTGCAGGTGAAGCAGTACTACGGCCTGGACGTGGACAGCGCCGAGAAGACCGCGCTCACCGGCATCCTCGCCAACTGCTGACCGGAGAACCCCTGCGGCCCGGCGCTCACCCCGCGCCGGGCCGCAGTGCCGCGCACGGGCGCGGCGATGGCGCCGGGCGCGGCGCAATCAGTCGGTCGAGTCGGCCGAGTCGGCCGGGAAGTCGACCGGGTAGGCCTCGGCGAAATCGGCCGAGCGGGCCACCTCGCGCCACTTGGTGTCCTCCTCCAGGAGCCGCCGGTCCATGGCGATCGAGCCCTCGACGGCGTTGACCCCGAGCGGCAGGTGGTGGGGGATGTCGCGCCGCTTGGCCACCCGGACCAGGATCTCGGCGGCCCGGACCGGGTCGCCCGCGGCGCCGTCGCCCCCCTGCCGCAGCCGCCTGTTCACGGCGCCGACCGTCTCGTCGTAGGCCTCCGGGACGTCGTGGACGACCATCGAGGAGCCGGCCCAGTCGGTGCGGAAGCCGCTGGGTTCCACCACCAGCACCCGCACGCCGAACGGCGCGGTCTCGGCGCGCAGCACCCGGCTGAACCCGTCGATGGCGAACTTCGCCGCCTGGTACGAGGCGATGCCCGGGGATCCGCCGACCCGCCCGCCCATCGAGGAGAACTGCACGACCAGACCGCCCTTCTGCTCGCGCAGCAGCGGGAGCGCGGCCTTGGTGACGTGGTAGACGCCCCAGAAGTTGGTCTCGAACTGGGCGCGGAAGTCGGCGTCCTCGGTGGTCTCGATCGGCGAGACGTTGGCGTAGCCGGCGTTGTTCACCAGCACGTCGATCCGGCCGAAGGCGGCGTGCGCCTCGGCGAGGGCGGCCCGGGCGGCCGCCGGGTCGGTGACGTCCAGCGCGATCGGGCGGATCCGGTCGCCGAACTCCTCCGCGAGGTCCGCGAGTTGCTCGGGGCGGCGGGCGGTCGCGGCCACCCGGTCGCCGGCTTCGAGTGCGGCGCGGACGAGGGCGCGACCGAAGCCGCGCGAGCTGCCGGTGATGAACCAGGTCTGTTCCGTGTTCTGCTCCATGGCTTCTAGTAAAACACCGTTGCGTTATTAGCACAACGGTGTTGCGGTAATACGGCAACGGTGTTGCCCTACCATGGGCGGGTGGATGCAGCATCGGAGTTCCAGCGCGCACGCTCACCCGAGGCCAAACGCCGGCGCGAGGCCGCGATCCTGGCCGCGGCCCGCTCGCTCGGCCACGAGCACGGCATCAGGGACGTCACCCTGACCGACATCGCCGCCGCGGTGGGAATGCACAAGTCGGCGCTGCTGCGGTACTTCGAGACCCGCGAGGAGATCTTCCTGCGGCTCACCGCCGAGGGCTGGGCGGAGTGGTCGGACGCACTGACCGCGCGGCTGCGGGAGAGCGCGGAGCCGGGCCCGGCCGCCGTGGCGCGGGCCTTCGCCACCACGCTCGCCGCCCGCGGGATGTTCTGCGACCTGCTCGCCCACACCCCGCTCAACCTCGAACGCAACGTCTCGCTCGACGCGGTGCGCGACTTCAAGCTCGCCACGCTGGCCGCCCGCGAACCGATCGGCGCGGCCGTCCGCGAACAACTGCCCGCACTGGACGACCAGGACGTCACCGACCTGATCGCCACCGCCGTCTCCCTCGCCGGAGCCATGTGGCAGATCGCGAACCCGGGCGCCGAGGTCGCCGCCCTCTACCGCACCGACCCCCGGCTGGCGCACGCCGTCATCGAGGTCGAACCCCGGCTCGCCCGCATCCTGACCGCCACCGCCACCGGGCTGGCCGCCGGCCGGGCCGAGCCGCTCGGCTGACCCGCCCGCCCGGCCCGTTCGACCCGCGCCAACTCCCGTTCCGGTGCACTCGGATGGATCATCTGACGTGCCGCACAAGGGATTTGACCCTAGGTTCCGGTGCCAGGGGGTCAACCGAGCGGAAGGCTGTTTCTGGCATGGCTGGCAAATTCGAGCTGTACGTGGACGAGGGCGGCATGCACCGGTTCCGGCTCAAGGCGAGCAACGGGGCGATCGTGGTGACCGGCGACCCGCAGGAGAGCAAGGACGACTGCCTGAGGAGCATCGAGTCGATCCGCAAGCTCGCGCCGTACGCGGAGCTCAAGGAGACCGCCGGGTCCGTGTGACCGGACGCGAACCGCGCCGCGGGTCGGCGGTGCAAATCGCCGACCCGCGTTCTCCTCTACGACAGATCCCTTTGGCCGGGTGCACGCCGGACGCGGACAGAACACTGGCATGCGCGTCGCCATCGTCACCGAATCCTTCCCGCCCGAGGTCAACGGAGTCGCCCACAGCGTGCTGCGGACGGCCGAGCACCTGGTCCGCCGGGGCCACCGGCCCCTCGTCGTCACCCCCGCACCGGCGCGGGGCGCCGAATGCCCGCCGGAGACCTTCGGCGGCACCCCGGCGGGCGAGATTCCCGTGGTGTGCATCCCGTCCGTCCCGCTGCCGGGATACCCGCAGGTGCGGATCGCCCTGCCCAGCCGGCAGCTGTCGGCCGCGATCGCCGGGCACCGTCCGGACATCGTCCACCTGGCCAGCCCCTTCGTGCTCGGCGCGCGCGGGATGCAGGTCGCGGCGCGGCTCGGGGTGCCCGCCGTGGCCGTCTACCAGACCGACCTGGCCGGCTACGCCCACGCCTACCGGGCCGGGCGGGGACTCGGGGAGGCCACCGCCTGGCGGCGGATCCGGGCCGTGCACCGCGCGGCCGCCCGCACCCTGGCGCCCTCCACCCCCGCCGCCCAGGACCTGACCGCGCACGGGGTGCCGCGGGTGCAGCTGTGGCCGCGCGGGGTGGACTCGGTGCGGTTCCACCCCAGGCACCGGGACGAGGCGCTGCACCGGGCGCTCGCCCCCGGCGGGGAGGTGCTGGTCGGGTACGTCGGACGGCTGGCCCCGGAGAAGCGGGTCGACCTGCTGGCCGCGGCCTCGGCACTGCCCGGCGTACGGGTGGTGGTCGTCGGGGACGGCCCCTCGGCGCCCGGGCTGAAGGCCTCGATGCCGGGCGCGGTGTTCCTCGGCCGGCGCACCGGTGACGAACTGGCCCGCTGCTTCGCGACCCTGGACGTCTTCGTGCACACCGGCCCGCTGGAGACCTTCTGCCAGACCATCCAGGAGGCGATGGCCAGCGGCGTACCGGTGATCGGCCCGGCGGCGGGCGGACCGCTGGACCTCGTCGCCCACCACCGCACCGGCCTGCTGGTACCGCCCCGGCACGGCGCGGCGGTGGCCCGCGCGGTGGCCGAGCTCGCCGCCGACCCGGCGCGGCGGGCCGGGTACGGGCAGGCCGGCCGGGCCGAGGTGACCGCGCGCACCTGGGAGGCGGTCGGGGACCTGCTGCTGCGGCACTACGCCGAGGTGCTGGCGGAACACCGCGGGCTGCCGCTGCCGGCCACCGCCCCCGCGCCGGTCGAACCGGTGGCGCCCGTCCTGCCGGAGGAGCTGCCGGCATGACCCCCGTTCCCGACGACAGCGCACGGACGACCGGCGGGGCTCGGCCGACCGGCGGGGCTCCTCGGCCGACCGCCGGGGCGCCGAGGGCCGACCACGCGCCGCGGCCGAGTGACGCGCCGAGGGCCGGCGAGGCACTGACGATCGTCCGGCTGGCCAACTTCGTCACCCCGGTCTCCGGCGGCATGCGCACCGCGCTGCGCCACCTCGGCGCCGGGTACCGGGCAGCCGGGCACCGTCCGGTGCTGATCGTCCCCGGGGAGCGGCGCTCCGAGGAGGAGACCGAGCAGGGGGTGGTCGTCACCCTGCCCGGCCCGGTGCTGCCGGCCGCCGGCGGCTACCGGCTGCTCACCGACCGGCGGGCGGTGGCCGCCGAACTGACCAGGTTCTCCCCCGACCGGCTGGAGGTGTCCGACCGCACCACGCTGCGCTGGACCGGCGCCTGGGCACGGCGACACGGGGTGCGGTCGGTGATGGTCTCGCACGAGAGCGCGACCGGGGTGCTGCGCACCTGGGGCCTGCCCGGCCCGCTGGCGGGCACGGCGGCCGACCGGCTCAACGCGGCCACCGCCCGCGCCTACGACGCGGTGCTCTGCACCACCGACTGGGCCGCCGCGGAGTTCCGGCGGATCGGCACCCCGAACCTGGTCCGGGCCCCACTGGGGGTGGACCTGGAGGCGATGCGACCGCTGCCACCGGCCGCCCGCGCCGCCGAGCGGGCCCGCTACGCCGCTCCGGACGAGACGCTGCTGGTGCTCTGCTCGCGGCTCTCGGCGGAGAAGCGGCCCGAGCGGGCGATCGAGGCCCTGGCCGAACTGCGCGCGCGCCGGCACCCCGCGGTGCTGGTGGTCGCCGGGACCGGCCCGCTGCGGGAACGGCTGACGGCCCGGGCCGCACGGCTGCGACTGCCCGTACGCTTCCTCGGGCACCTGGGCGGGCGTGCCGAGCTGGCCCGGCTGCTGGGCTGCGCGGACGTGGTGCTCGCGCCCGGGCCGGTGGAGACCTTCGGCCTGGCCGCGATGGAGGCCCTGGCCTGCGGAACCCCGGTGGCGGTCAGCCGCTCCTCCGCGCTGCCCGGCCTGATCGGGCTCGCCGGAGCGACGGCCGTCGACACGGGCAGTGGATTCGCCTCCGCGGTACGGCAGTTGCTGGGGCGGCCGGAGGACCTGCGGCGGGCCGCCGCCCGGACGCAGGCCGAGCGGTACGGCTGGCCGGCGGCGGTGGCGGCGTTCCTGGCGGCGCACGGCGCGCACCACGACGAGGCGGTGGACGGGGGTCGGGACGAGCATGCTGGAAGCCGGGCGTGACCGGGCGGCGCGGGAGCGCCCCGCGGCGGGCGAACCACTGCGCTTCGTCGCACTCGGGGACTCGCTGACGGAAGGCGTCGGGGACCGGGTCGGCGAGGGCTGGCGCGGCTGGGCCGCCGTCCTGGCCGACGCGCTGGCACCCGAGGGGCGGGCCGCGGAGTTCACCAACCTGGCGTACAGCGGGGCGCTCACCACGGAACTGACGATCCGTCAACTTCCGCGGGCGCTGGCGCTGCGGCCGCAGCTGGCGGCCGTGGTGGTCGGCGGAAACGACACCCTGCGCACCGGCTTCGACATCCGGCGCGCCACGCTGGAACTGGACGCCACGATGGGGGAACTGTCCGGCCACGGCGCCAGGCTGCTGACCGCCTGCCTGCCCGACCCGGGCAGCCTGCTCCGGCTCCCGGCACCGCTCGCCCGGCCGCTGGCGCGCCGGATGCGGGCGGTCAACACCGTGGTGCACGCCCTCACCGAGCGCCACCGGGCGATACACCTGCACCTCACCGAACTGCCGTGGCTGGCCGAGCGCCGGCTGCTGAGCGTGGACCGCCTGCACCCCAGCGCCGAGGGCCACCACCTGATCGCCCTGCGGTTCCACGACCTGCTCACCGAGGCCGGCCACCCCCTCGGCCCACCGCCGGCCGCCGCCCCCGCCGAGGCCCCGCCGGGCCCGGCCGCCGACCTCTGGTGGATGGCCACCCGGGGTACCCGCTGGCTCGCCGCCCGAAGCACCGACCTGCTGCCGGGCCTGCTCGCCCTGGCCGCCGCCGAGGGCGTCGCCCACCTGCGCGGCGGCAGCGGACGGCACGACGAACAGATGGCGCGCGCGGCGGCACAGGCGCTGGCCTCCCTGGGGTGAGGGGCCAGCGCCGGCCCGGAACGACGGATGTTCGAGGAGGAGTTCACCGGCGCCGGAACGTGGCACCGCGCGTGGTCCGAGGAGGAGCGCGCCACACTGCGTGGAATCGTCGGGAGCAACCCCTTCCGGGCGTCCGGCGGACACCCGGAGCGGCCGCACCACCCGGGTCCGGACGGGAGCCGGCTCCGCGACGTCGACGGGGCCCGGGTGCCGGCGACCACGCCGGACGGCCCCGGAGTACCACCGTGGGCCGACCCGGACCGAACGCCGCGAGCGGCCGAACCGGGCGGCGCCGGGCCTCCCGATCGCCCGATCGTGGGGGGCGGGAGTGCCGTCCGGTGGGAACCGTAGAGGTGGGCCCGGTTGTCGTGTCCGGGGAGAACATGACGGAGGGAGTCGGGGTGGAGAGCGCGGGCACGACAGGCCGGGAAGTCCTTGCGGCGGCGGGGGTGCTGTTCCCGGACGGGGCCGGGCGGGTACTGGTGGTGCGGCTGCCGTACGACCGGAAGCACCCGGTGGCGATCCCGGGCGGCGGGTGGGAGCCGGCGGACCGGTCGCCCCGGGAGACCGCCCTGCGGGAGATCCGGGAGGAGCTGGGCTTCACGCCCCGGCTGGGACCGCTGGCCTGCGTGGACTGGGCGCTGCTGCGCCACGGCGACCTGCCGATCGTCGCGTACCTGTACTGGGCCGAGCCGCTGACGGCGGCACAGGCGGCGGCGTTCCGGCCGGACGCGGCGGAGGTCGGCGGCTGGACCTGGCTGACGACGGAGCAGGCCGGGCACGCGCTGCCGCCCCGGTTGTCGCGCCGGGTGACGGCCTGCCTGCTGGCGCCGCAGGACGACGGGCCGCTGGAGCTGGAGGACAGCCGGCCGGTCGGGCACACGCTCCGGCGGCTGCCCGCCGACGGGCCGGTGCCCGCGTACACCGGGCTGGCCGCGGCACCGGGGCTGACCCCGCCGACCGAGGAGCGGCCGGAGCCGCCGATGGACCGGGAGACCTACTACGCCACCCGGCCGCGCATCCGGGCCAAGGCGCGGGCGCTGTTCACCGATGCCGCCGGCCGGGTCCTGCTGGTGCGGCTGCGGCCGTGGGACGGGCCGCGCGGGCAGGTCCCGTACTGGACGCTGCCGGGCGGCGGGGTCGAGGCGGACCGGGAGATGCCCCGGGCAGCGGCCCGGCGGGAGATCCGCGAGGAACTCGGCTGGGAGGTCGAGCCGGGGCCGCTGCTGGCGCTGGACTGGCAGCCGGGTGCGGCGGCCGACCCGGCGACCGACCCGGCGGCGGACCCGGCGGCGGACCCGGCGACCGGCCGGGACACCGCCGTCCTGGTGTACGTGTTCGACGGCGGCACGGTGACGGAGCGGATGCTCGGCTCGATCGTGCTGCCGGAGGAGGAGCTGGTGGAGTGGCGGCTCTGCGATCCGGCCGAGGCACGGGCGCTGCTGACCGGCCCGTCCTGGGACCGGACGGCCGCCGCGCTGGCCGCCCGGGAGCGGTCGGGCGGGCCGGCCGAGCTGGTGCGCGGGCAGGCCGCCGGGCCGGACCTGCCCCGGGGGTGAGCCCCGCCGGACGGAGCCCGGCGGCGGCCCGAACCACCGCCGGGGCCTCGCCCGTGACCCGCGCGGCCACGGCCCGGGCGCCCGCGACCCGCACACCCGGGTGACGCGCCGGGGTGGCGTCTCGGGGCGGTGTCCCGGGGCTGCGCGTCAGACCTCCAGCTCGGCCTCGATCCGGCCCAGCTGGTGGCGGGCCATCGCGAGGTTGGCGCGCGCCTTGTCCAGCGCGAGGTAGAGGAACAGGCCCTTGCCGGTACGGCCGGTGAGCGGGCGGATCAGGTGGTACTGGCTGCTCAGGGTGATCAGGATGTCCTCGATCCCGTCCTGGAGGCCGAGCATGTCCATGGTGCGCATCTTGGCGCGGACCACGTCGGTGTTGCCGGCGGCGGCGACGTTGAGGTCCAGGCCGCCGGGGCCGTCGAGGGTGGCCAGCGCCATGCCGCTGTTGTAGTCCACCAGGGCCGCGCCGATGGCGCCCTCGATGCTGGTCATGGCCTGCTTGAGCGCGCCGGGTGCGTCGGTCATCTGGGTAACTCCCGTTCGGTGATGGGTGGTTCGGGACGGATGGGGACGATGGTTCGGTGGTCGGCCCGGGTCAGCCCGGGTCGCGCGGATCCTTGGGCACGAGGGCGTCGTTGAGCAGCCCCGCGATGCGCTGGGCGCTGCGGCGGGCCTCCAGGTGCAGCCGGCCGACGTTGACGTCGGGGTGCGCCAGCAGGGTCAGCACGCAGCTGCCGCCGGCCGCGTACGTGGCGACGTAGCCGTTCTCGCCGCGCACCAGCGACTCGCGGAACTCGCCCTGACCGGTGGTGTCGGCGAGCCGCTGGGCCAGCGAGAGCGAGGCCGCCGTCATCGCGGCCAGTCCCGAGGGTTCGGTGCCGTGGGTGTCGTGCGCGACCAACAGGCCGTCCACGCTGGCCACCAGACCACCCGCGAGGTGCGGAACGCGGTGCTTGACGGCACGCAGTTCGGCGAGCAACTCGGTCTCCAAGGCGATCAGTTGTCTCCTTCCGACACGCTGCTTGAGTGCCCGCCTCATGGCCGGAACGACGGGGTCGCGGGCGGGGAGTGGGTCAAAGTCGGGCCTCCAGAAGGTCTCGGATCCGGGTCAGCAGCGCGACGTCCGGATCGGGGACGGCCAGCGGGTGGGCCGCTGCCGTGATGGGCGGGCGTTCGGGGCAGGTGGGGGCGTCGGTCCCGCTGCGGGCCGCCTCGGGGGCGGAGGCGGGAGTGGAAGCGGCGCCGGGGGCGGGAACGGCCGTGACCGGGGTGCCGGGGAGGCCGGCGCCCCGGAGGCTGGCGCCGGGGACCCGGCGGTGCAGCCCTCCGGCCGGTCCGCTCGCGGCCGGCGGGGGGACTTCGGGCCGGGGAGCGGCCGTCGGCCGCGCCTCGGACACCAGGGCCGCCGCCGGGACCTCCGGCGCCGCGGGTGCCGCGGCGGGCGGGCGCGGCTCGTCGGGCAGGTGCGGTGCGTCCGGCGGGCGCAGCTCGTCCGGCGGGCGCGGCACGGCGGATGGGCACGGGGCGTCCAGCAGTCCGGCGGCGGCCAGTCGACGGACATCGGCCGTCACCCCGAAGCCGGAGCGGCCGAGCAGCCGGGCCAGGTCCGCCGGGGTCCTGCGACCGTCGGCGTGGTCCAACAGCTCACGTCGCCGGCGGCCGCACGAGCGGTGGGACGACCGGCGGCCGCACTCGGCCGGGCGGACGGGCGCGGTGTCGAGCTGCGCCCACGGCCAGATCCCGTCGAGCAGTTGCCGGCGGCGTTCGACCTCGCGGCGGATCCGGGCCGGGTCGACCTCCGCGACCGGCCCGAGCCAGTGCCGGGCGTCGGCCTCGAACCGCCAGACGCCGCCGGCCGGGTCGGCCAGCACGAAGAACGCGGCGTCGAACAGCGTTCCCAGGTGGCCGAGTTCGAGCTCTCCCCGGGTGAGCAGCCGCCGTTCGACCAGCGCCTCGCCGACCCTCGATCTCGGGCCGTGAGCCCGGAGCAGTTCCGCCCAGTCCTCAGGGGTGATCCGGCCGCAGCCGATGAGCAGGTCGGCCAGTCCGGGCGCCCGGAGGGACTCGGCGGCGGCCACCCGTCCGTCGATCAGGTGGAGGCTGCCGAGCGGCCCGCGCAGGGCGCCGGTGGCGCGGCGGTCGGCGAGCAGGGCGAGCGCCTCGCCCGGGGACCTCGGGGTGGCGACCTCCGCCGGGGGCGGCGGCGCAGTGCCGGTCGCGGCGGTCACGCGCTCACCCCAGCACCAGCTCCTCGGCGAGTGCCTGGAGGCGGAAGCGGGCGGCGGCGAGGTTGCCCTCCGCGCGGTCCAGCCAGAGGTGCAGGACGAGCCTGTTGTCGAAGACGGTGTCGATGAAGCGGATCAGGTGGTAACTGCGGCCGGCAGTGACGATGATGTCCTCCAGCGGGGCCCGCCGGTCCTCCGTCACGGTGAAGGTCTGGCTCTCAACGGCCGCCCGCACCAGGTCGGTTGCTTCGGCGGCGGAGGTCTCGTGCTCTCCGGTCGGGCTGTCCCCGAGGCTGCCGAGGGCGAGCCCGCTGCTCCAGTCGACCAGGCTCGCGGCACGGGCCCCGGGGATCGCCATCGCTCCGGAGAGGCATTCGTCGATACCGGGCACACCGGCTCCTTCGCGGGGTCTGGGCGGCCGACCGCAGCGCGGCACCGACCGGTTCACCACCAGCAGTGGCTAGTTCGACACGGAAGGCTACTGCCGGATTCCATATGACGAACATTCCAATGGCATATTCACATCAGTAACAGCCAGTTCCAGCCAAGAACTGACGGCACATCAGACCTGATGCGACCCCGCCCCCATCGGCCGGCCGGGGAGGTTGGAGTACCGTTCACCGGCCACCTGGCACGGCACCTTGGCCGGTATCGAGCCCCAAGGGAGGGTTTCGAGCCCGAAAGTACGATAAGAGGGCGCGGGCACGGAAGGCGAACACGACAAAGGGGCCCGTTCCGCTGGACGGAACGAGCCCCTTCGATGAGAGCGCCAGGCCCGGATCGCACGGACTCTCCCTACTGAAAGTAGGGCGTGCTCTGGTAGCACCGCTGACGCCTGTTCGAGATTCCGTTTCCCGGAAGATCACTTCCTCTCGACGGGATGAACACTAGCAGGACATCACGCCTGGTCAGAAATCGTGGCCGGGCGAACGGCAGCGACCCCGGGGCGAACGGGGCGAGGCCGGGCGGGAGGCGAACCGGGGCCGGACCAGGGCTGCGCGCCGGGGCCGGACCGGGCCCCGGGTCAGCCCAGCAGCGCCCGGTAGCCCTCGATCAGGGCGGTGAGCCCGAGCCCGAAGGCCCGGTCGGCGCGCTCGCGCCCGGCGGGGACGGCGTCCAGGGCGTCGGCCAGCCGCGGGGTGGCGGCCCGGTCCACGGCGTCGACCATGACGTCCGGGGCGACCAGGTCCAGCGCCGAGCCCAGGACGAAGCTCTCCAGGGCGGTGATCAGTCCCATCACGTCCTGTGCGGCGAAGCCCGCGTCCTCCAGGGTGGCGACGGCCCGCTCGTACAGCTCGTGCATGAACGATTCGGCCAGCGGCGCGGTGGCGAGCAGCCGGACGATGCCGGGGTGTTCGGCGAAGGCGTCCCGGTAGGCGTGCGCCCAGGTGCACAGCGCGGCATCCCAGGACTGGTCCCACATCGACTGCTCGCCGATCGTGCGCACCAGCTCGGCGCGCATCAGGGCGACGATCTCGGCCCGGCCCGCGACGTGGTGGTAGAGCGCGGAGGGGCTGACCTTGAGCGCACCGGCCAGCGCGGGGATGGTGAGGTCCCCCGCCTCGTCGACCAGCCGCAGCGCGGTGTCCACGATGCGCTGCCGGTCCAGCAGGGGTGTGCGCGGCCTGGGCATGCCCGGTTCCTCACCTTCGGGGTCGCCGAGCGGCCCGTCGGCACCGGCAGACCAAGATCGTCGTTATCCAAGCGTTACTGAACGGCTTTCAGTAAAACTCTTCCGCACCCGCCGGTGCCGCGCCTACGGTAACCGAACCCCATTCGGTTAGGCAGGCCGCGCACCCGTCGGCCCGCCCTGCCCCGGAGAGGACGCACACCCCCGCATGCGTGCCGAAACGATCTTCACCGGCGGCCGGATCCACACCGGAGACCCCGCCGTCCCCCGCACCCACGCCCTCGCCGTCGGCGCGGGGCGGATCGCCGCCCTCGGCGACGCCGCCCTCGCCCTGCGCGACGAAGGCACCGAGACCGTCGACCTCGACGGCGGCGCCCTGCTGCCCTCCTTCGGCGACGGACACGTCCACCCGCTGCTCGGCGGCATCGGCCTGCGCGGCGCGCCGGTCCGCGACTGCACCAGCCTGGAGCAGGTCGTGGCGGCCGTCCGCGACTGGGCGCAGCGCCACCCCGAGGCCGAGTGGATCACCGGCGACGCCGTCGACCCGTGGCTGGCCGAGGGCGGACTGTTCGACGCCCGACTGCTCGACGCCGCCGTCCCGGACCGCCCGGTGCTGCTGCGCACCATGGACCACCACACCGGCTGGGCCAACAGCGAGGCGCTGCGCCGGGCCGGGTACGGGCCGGACACCCCCGAACCGGTGGGCGGCGAGATCGTCCGCCGGCCGGACGGCAGCCCGCTGGGCACCCTGCGCGAGTTCGGTGCGCTCAACCCCGTCCTCGCGCTCGTCCCGCCGCCGCCGTTGGCCGAGCAGGTCGCCGCACTGCGGGAGAGCACCGCCGCGCTCGCGGCCGCCGGGATCACCTGGCTCCAGGACGCCTGGGTCGAGCCCGCGCAGGTGGACACCTGGCTGGCGGCCGTCGCCGAGGAGGGCCTGCCGGTCCGGGCCGGGCTCGCCCTGCTGCTCGAACCGGACGGCTGGCGCGAGCGGCTCCCCCGCCTGGCCGCCGACCGCGACCGGGTCGAGGCCGCCGGGCACGGGCGGCTCACCGCGCGGGCGGTCAAGTTCTTCGCCGACGGGGTCATCGAGTCCGGGACGGCCGCGCTGCTGGAGCCGTACAGCGACTGCCCGCACTCCCACGGCGTCGCCAACTGGACCGGCGCCGAACTGGCGGAGGCCGTCACCGCCGTGGACGCGCTGGGCTTCCAGCCGCACATCCACGCGATCGGCGACCTCGGCGTACGGATCGCGCTGGACGCCGTCGAGGCCGCCGCCCGCCGCAACGGACCGCGCACCCGCCGGCCGGTGATCGCCCACGTGCAGCTGGTCCACCCCGACGACCTGCCGCGCTTCGCCGAGCTCGGCGTGATCGCCAACTTCGAGCCGCTCTGGGCACAGACCGACCCGCTGATGACCGAGCTCACCCTGCCCCGCATCGGCCCGGAGCGCGGCTCCCGGCAGTACCGGATCGCCGCCCTGCTGCGCGGCGGCGCCCGGGTGTCCTTCGGCAGCGACTGGCCGGTCACCCGCTACGAGCCGCTGGCCGGGCTGGCCACCGCCGTCACCCGGCAGACCCCGGACGGCCTGCCGGACGGCGGCTGGCTGCCCGAGGAGCGGATCGGACTCACCGAGGCGCTGGCGGCGTACTCGGCGGGCGTGGCGCACCAGGCCTTCGAGGAGGCCGAGTGGGGCGTGCTGCGGCCGGGCATGCGGGCCGACCTGGTGCACCTGGCCACCGATCCCTACGCGGTGCCGGCCGGTGAGCTGGCCTCGATCGAGGTGGCGGGCACCTGGCTCGGCGGGCGGCGCACCCACGGCGGCCCGCCCGGTGGCGCCGACCGCTCGACCCGCTGAGGCGCCCCGCTCCCCCCGGCCGCCCCGGCAAACCCCAGCCGCCCCGACGGACTTCCCGACCGGTTCCGGCCGTCCCCCACGGCGGCCGTGCCTCGTTCCTCGGTCGGCGGCCGGCGCGCGTCCGCCGCCGACCGTCGCTTCCTCATTCGCACGACCTCAGGAGAGCTCCCCCATGAACCCGCCCTCCGACGCGGCCTCCTCCTCCGCGCTCCGTCCCCCCGGCTCCGCTGCCGCTTCCGGCTCCGCCACCTCCACGTCCGCCTCCCCTGGCTCCCCGGGCTCCCCCGGCGGCTCCGGCGGCTCCGGCGGCCTGGGACGCGGGGTGCTCGGTACCGGCGACATCGTCTTCTTCGTCGTGGCCGCCGCCGCGCCGCTGACCGTGATGGCCGGCGTGGCACCGTTCGCGATCTCCTTCGGCGGCATCGGCACGCCGGTCGCCTACCTGGCCACCGGCGTGGTGCTGGCGCTCTTCGCGGTCGGGTTCACCGCCATGACCGCGCACATCCGCAACGCCGGCGCCTTCTACGCGTACGTCACCCGCGGCCTCGGCCGGGCGGCCGGGCTGGGTGCGGCGCTGCTCGCGGTGCTCTCGTACAACGCCATCCAGATCGGGATGTTCGGCGCCTTCGGGTTCTTCGCCCGCACCACCGCCGCCGACCTGCTCGGGCTGGACCTGCCCTGGCCGGTCTGGGCGCTGTTCGGGGTCGCGGTGGTCTGGTTCCTCGGCTTCCGCTCGATAGACCTCGGGGCCAAGGTGCTCGGGGCGCTGCTGATCGCCGAGACCGGCATCCTGCTGGTGCTCGCGGTGGCGGTGCTGGTCAAGGGCGGGGCGCACGGGCTGAGCCTGTCCTCGTTCGCCCCCGAGCACGTGTTCTCCGGGGGGATGGGCGGCGTGCTCGGACTCTCCTTCGCCGCGTTCATCGGCTTCGAGGCCACCGCGATCTACCGTGAGGAGGCCCGGCGGCCGCACCGGACCGTGCCGCGCGCGACCTATGCCGCGATCGCCTTCCTCGGCCTCTTCTACACCTTCGTCACCTGGATGATCGTGCAGGCCTTCGGCGACACCGAGGCCGTCGCCGCCGCCACCGCCGACCCCGCCGGGATGTTCTTCACCGCGATGACCGACTACGTCGGCGGCTGGGCGACGGAGGTGCAGCGGGTGCTGATCGTCACCAGCCTGCTCGCGGCACTGCTCGCCTTCCACAACACCATCACCCGGTACGGCTACGCGCTGGCCAACGAGCGGGCCGCCCCGGCCGCCCTCGGCCGGATCCACCCGCGCCACGGTTCGCCGTGGATCGGCGGCATCGCGCAGTCGGTACTGGCGGCGGTGGCCGTCGGGGTGGCGGCGCTGATCGGGGCGGATCCGTACAACCAGTTCTTCCTCTGGGTGAACTCCCCCGGGGTGGTGGGCATCCTGGTGCTCCAGGCGCTGGCCGGCCTCGCCGTGTTCGCCTTCTTCCGCCGCAACCGGGCGGCCGCCGCGAGCGCCGGGGTGTTCCGTACGGTCGTGGCACCGCTCGCCGCCACCGTGCTGCTGTGCGGGGCCACGGCGCTGGTGGTGTGGCGGCTCGACCTCTTCACCGGCGCCGGCCCGGAGGTCAACTGGCCGCTGGTCGCGATCGTGCCGGTGGTCTTCCTGATCGGCGTCGGGATCGCCCTGCGGCTGCGGGCCCGACGGCCGGAGGTGTACGCGCGGCTCGGGACGACCGAGGCCGACGCGGGCTGAGCCGCGGGCCGCGGGCGGGCGCCGGTGACGACCGGGCCCCACGTACCAGCTCCGACCCGGCCCTCGATCCGGACCGACCCTGGCCTGGTCAGATCTGGCCGACGGCCTCGGCGAGGAGCCGGTAGGAGTCGAGCAGCGCGGTGCGGTCGTAGGTGCTGGTGGTGACCAGGAACTCGTCCGCCCCGCTGCACTCGACCAGCTTCGCCAGCTCGGCGGCGGCCTGCTCCGGGGTGCCCGCGATGTGGCCCTTGAGCGACTGCTCGAACGCGGCCCGCTCCCGGGCGGTCATCGCCCGGGCCCGGATCTCTGCGGCGGAGGTCAGCGGCGGGAACTCGCCGTGGGTGCGGGAGTACGCGCCGGACCAGGCCTCCGGGACGAGCAGCTCGCACGCCCGCTCGGCCGTGTCGGCGACGGCCACCGTGCCCGAGACCACCACGTATGGCTCGGGGGCCTGCGCGGAAGGACGGAAGCGGGCGCGGTAGCGGTCGATCGCCTCCAGCATCCGGTCCACTCCGCGCGGGGCGGCGATCACCAGCGGCAGTCCCGCGTCGGCGGCCAGGTCCGCGCCCGTGCCGGTGGCCAGGACGAAGGCCGGGACGTGCAGGCCTTCGGCCGGCCGGGCGTGGACCCCGCGGTTCGCCGGCTGCGAGCCGTCGAAGTAGCCGAGCAGTTCGGCCAGCTGGGCACCGAACGCGTCCGCGGCGTCCTTCTCCCGCCCCAGCGCCCGCCGCACACCGTCGGTGAAGCCCACCGAGCGCCCGAGCCCCATGTCGATCCGCCCCGGGAACAGTGCGGCCAGCACCCCGAACTGCTCGGCCACCACCAGCGGCTGGTGGTTGGGCAGCATCACCCCGCCGGTACCGACCCTGATGCGCGTGGTGGCGGCCGCCACCGCCGCGGCGAGCACGGTGGGCGCCGACCCGGCCACCCCCGGCACGCCGTGATGCTCGGAGACCCAGAACCGGTGGTAGCCGAGCCGCTCCACCTCACGGGCGAAGGCCACGGTGCTCCGCAGTGCCTGGGCCGGCTCCTCGCCCTGTCTGGTCCGGGAACGGTCGAGCACGGAGAGCCTGGTCGTGGGCGCGGCAGTGGTCACGTCGTTGGACAACGCCTGCGCCCCGCACGGGCATTCCCCGTGCGACCGGGCCGCGGCCGACGGCCTGCCGGTCAGTCGCCCGCTCCGGGTATTCGGCCCGGACGGGTGTCCGTGGCCTCGGCCGCAGCCTCGGCCCTGACCGGGGCCGGTGCCGGTGCCGGGGCCGTGACCTTGGCCGGGGCCGTGACCTTGGCGTGGGCCTGACGGCGGCCCCAGGGCTTGTACACCGACAGGATCACGTTGAACAGGTAGAGCGTCAGCGCCACCGCCGGAACGATCACCGTGTTGTAGCGGACGAAGCCGAGGTCCGCCACCGTGATCGGGCCGGTCGGATGCGCGTCCACCACCCGCACCGCGTCGTGCAGCCGATCGGTGAGGGCGAGGACGGAGGCCGTCATCGCCCCGAGTGTCAGCCAGAACTTGGTACTCACCCAGTAGTACCGGAACAGCCCCCAGGACGTGCCGAGCCCGAGCGCCACCCCGCTCAGGAAGGTGAGCAGGCTCAGCGGCAGGATCAGCGCGTCACCGAGCAGGCCCATCGCCCGGTAGGCGGTGCGCAGCCGGTCGGCGTCCCCGGTCGTCAGGGCCGTCACCGCCAGGGTGAGCAGGCAGAGCATCAAGGCCAGCCAGCTCACCGAGGCGACGACGTGCAGGACGACCAGCGGTTTGCGCACCGCCGACGGCAGGCGGCGGCCCCCGGACGCGGGTGTCGTCACCCGCCGTGGCGTCGGTTCGGACGCCGCGACGGCGCCGGTGAGCGAGCGCACGGGTACCTCCTTCGAGTCGGGGTCACCAGGACGGCCCCAGGCTCTCCCGTCCCTGCCTCATCCGGCATCTGACGGAGGAAGTAACCTCGTCTACTCCCGAGCGAGTACACAGCCTCGGCGCGGCACCGGCCACGCCTCCCCCGGTAGCAGCACCGCCCCTCAGTCGGTCACCGCGAACCCCTGCGCCGCGCCCAGCCGCTGCAGCGAGGCCGGGCCGGGGATCCCGTCCGCCGCCCCCGCCTCGTACCCGCAGCTCCGCTGCCAGGCCGCGTACGCGGAGACCGTCCGGCTGCCGAACGAGCCGTCCACCCAGCGCTGGTCGAGCAGTCCCTCGTCCACGAGCGCCTGCTCCACGATGGCCGCCTCGGCCGGGTAGGTCAGGTGCCCCTGCTCGGCCCCCGGGTCGGTCCGGGCCGCCTCGATCACGTGGGCCACCGAGACCGTCCGCTGCCCGGGCAGGTAGCCGAGCAGGCGGCGCAGCGAGCCCGCGCCCGGGACGCCGTCCGCCGCTTGCCCGGAGTAGCCCAGACTCCCCTGGTAGTCCGCGTAGTTCTCGGTGTCCGCGTCCGTCCAGTTCGGGCCGGGGCCGGAGCGGTAGTGGTCGCCGAAGCCGTGCGCGACCAGCGCCCGCCCGACGGCCGTCACCTGGTAGCCCTGGGCCCCGTAGCCGTACGCCAGGCCGTTGATGCTGACCTGGTAGCGGGCGGGCGCGGCGGGGGGCACCGGGTGCTGCTGGGAGGGCGGGATGTCCGGGGAGCCGGGCCCGGCCGTGAATTCGGGCCAGGAGCCCGGGTCGGTGTGGTCGTTGTAGGGCACGTGGGCGTGCGCGTACCAGCCGCCGAAGGCCTCCCAGGTCCGCTCGTCGCGGTGGCCGGAGAAGTCGGTGGGCCGGCCCATCGGCCAGATGTCGGGCACACCCCAGGAGGAGATCCAGGCGTGGATGCGGTCCCAGCCCGCGCAGGGGGTGTCGACCAGCCGCGGGTAGACGCCGCCCTGGTAGCGGCAGTAGGGGAAGAAGACCGCCTCGATCTGGATCACCACCCGCCCGGCCCGGTTGGTGCGGGTCGGGCTCTCGGCGGGGCTGAGCAGGCTCTTCGAGCGGGAGTCGGCCGGGAACAGCTGCGCCGTGCGGCCGGTGAACGGGTCCCAGACCAGGTGCGGCGCGCTGCCGGCGCCGCTGCCGGTGAAGTAGCCGACCAGGTCCTCGTAGGGGCACCAGTCCTGCGGTGCGGCGGCGGTCGCGTTGCGGTCCCAGGTGATGTGGGCGATGGCCTTCGGCGGGTACTGCTGATCGGTCGGCGCGTGGTCGCCGAGGTCGTGGATCTCGGCACCGGGCAGCCACGGTTCGGGCATTGCGGGCTCCTCCGAACGGCGTAAGGGCATCACTTCCGGTATCGGCAGGTACGGCTCGCGGATTGACCCCGGCGGCGCAAATGCCCGGCGGTGAACCCCCCGTACCCGTCCGGACGTTCGACTCTGCAGGGGGCGTTCGCCCCCGCGTGCGATTCCGGCGCCCGTGCGGGGGCGGTGGATCGCGCGGGAGGGGGCGTATTGCACCCCGTCGGGGCGCCGCTGTCAATCGTTGACATCAAAAGTGGTCTAGTCCACGGTAGTCCGGCGGACCGGCACCAGCCCGCGCCCGGGGCCTCCCGGTGCGCCCAACTGGCCTCCGTGGAACCGAATCTGACGATCCGATGGAGAAATCCGCACCATGCAAAGAGTCTGCCTCGCCCTGCCCACCATGCGGCCCTGCCCCGACACCATCGCGGAACTCGCCGAGGAGGCAGCCTACGCCGTCGCGACCTTCGGGGTCGAGGTGCACCTCCTCGTCCTCGACACCACCGACGCCGTCGGGTTCGCGGAGAACGCGGGCGCCGTGGCCGCGCTGGAGCCGACCCCCGGCGTGGCCGTCCACCACCTGGGCGAGGCGGGGCAGCGGGAGTTCCTGCGCCGGGTGTCCGAGCGCTCCGGCGCCGCCGACCCCGAACTGCTGCTCGACCTGATGCTCCCGCGGGCCGTCGCGTACGGTTCCTGCGTCAACCGGCTCTTCCTCGGCGCGGCCGCCCTGGGCTGCACCTCCGCGCACCTGCGCAACGACGACGCCGACTTCCAGGTCGTCGACGGCCGGAAGGTCTTCCCGATCCACCACGAGCTGCTCTCGATCGGCCGCCCGGCCGGCGAGGCGGTGGCCGGCGTGTCCCGCTCCGAGCTCGACCCGGCCGACGCGGACAAGCCGGTGATGCTGGTCAGCGGCTCCTTCATCGGCGAACTCAACGTGGACATCAGCGAGATCCACGAGATGGACCCGGCCGTCTACCGCGACGTGGTGCGCCTGTGGACCCCGCCGGTGTGGTCGGAGGAGGAGAGGGACGCGATGGTGGACGTCTCCTTCAAGGGCGCCGGCTCCGAGCCGTTCAGCACCGACGAATCCGTCCTCGGCGTGCCCGACATCTGGGACGTCTACATGTGCAACATCGCCCTGGACCACCGGGCCTACGAGGTGCTGCCGCTGCTGCCCTCGATCGAGACCATCGGCAGCGACTACGCCCTGCTGCACGCCATGGTCCACTCCCGGCTGCCCGGCGTCGTCCACAACCGCCACATCGTCAACTACTACACGCCCGAGCGCCGTACCGGCACCGGCTTCGTCTCCTACCAGATGCGGTTCGTCAAGTTCCTGCTCTCGATGCTGTACCTGTACCCGGTCTACGGCGGGATGATCGACCTCGGCCGCGGGCTGCTGGACGAGCGGCACGGGCTGAAGGTCGAGCCGATCCTCGACCTGGTGCGGGGCAGCGTCGACTGGGACCCGGCCGGGAACGTGCACTGCCTGGACGTCCTGGACCGCTCCTACCGCAAGCTGGGCGGCAAGTACGCCGAGCTGGCGGACGTGGTGGCCGGGCAGCGGCAGCAGCTCCTGGACGAGGCCCGGCAGGACGCCGAGCGGTGGGCGGTGCTGGTGGAGGCCTGGGCGCCGATGGTGGCCGCCGCCCGCGCGGAGGGGCTCGACGCCGGCAGGGACGGCACGGACGCCGGCAGGGAGGCGCCGGCTCGGTGAGCGAGGACCTCCGGATCCGGCAGCTGGCCGACGACGACTGGGACGCCGTGGTCGCTCTGGAGCACGACGCCTACGCGGCCGACGACCTGTCCGAGGGCCGGGAGGCGCTCCAGTCGCGCGCCCGCAGCTCGCCCGGCACCTGCTTCGTGCTGGAGCAGCACGGCGTGGTGCGCGGCTACCTGCTGAGCCTGCCCTACCCGCCGCTGCGCTGCCCGGACCTCAGCCGCCCGGAGGAGCAGGCCTTCCGCTCGACCAACCTGCACGTGCACGACCTGGTGATCGCCGAGGACCTGCGCGGACGGGAGGTCGCGCTGGGCTTCATCCGGCACTTCCGGGAGCACGCGAGCGGGCAGGGCTACGAGCGGATCTCGATGGTCGCGGTGCGCGGGGCGGACATCCTGCTGCGGCTGCTCGGCTACCGGGCGCACCGGGAGGTGCCGGTGCCCGCCTGCTACGGGCGACGGGCGGTGTACATGTCGATGCCGGTGCGCTGACCTGCGCGGATACGCGGACGGATGATCACTCGTTCGGCCTAGTTCGACCGGCGAAGATCACCCCGTCGGGTGAAGCTGGTGGCGGGGGGGGGCCCCCCCCCCCCCCCCCCCCAACCCCCCCCCCCCCCCCCCCGCCCGCGGGGGGGCGCCGGGTAGCGGCCCGCGGGACCCGGGTAAACACCCCCCGGGGGGGGGAGGGCCCGCCCCGGGC
>NZ_JBHXEM010000048.1:41548-56487 GCF_042724755.1 Kitasatospora sp. NPDC127067
CCCCCGCGCAGCCGCCACCAGTACCCCCGTACCCGGCCGCACGTCCGAGGAGCAGCGCATGAAGGCCGCCGTCGTCCGCGATTTCACCGCACCGCTGGTCGTCGAGGACCACCCGGTACCCGAGCCGGCCGCGCACCAGGTCCGGGTCCGGATCGAGGCCTCCGGCCTCTGCCACACCGACATCCACGCCGCCCACGGCGACTGGCCGGTCAAGCCCAGCCCGCCGTTCGTGCCCGGGCACGAGGGCGTCGGCATCGTCGAGGCGGCCGGCGACCTGGTCCGGCACGTCCGGGTGGGCGAGCGGGTCGCCATCCCCTGGCTCGCGGACGCCTGCGGGCGCTGCGACCACTGCGTCTCCGGCTGGGAGACCCTCTGCCTCCAGCAGCACAACAGCGGCTACTCGGTGGACGGCGCCTACGCCGAGTACGCGCTCGCGCACGGCGACTACGTCGTCCCCGTCCCCGACGGCATCGACCCGCTGGACGCCGCGCCGCTGTCCTGCGCGGGCGTCACCACCTACAAGGCGCTCAAGGTCTCCGGTGCCGGGCCCGGCACCCGGGTGCTGGTCTCCGGCATCGGCGGGCTCGGCCACCTGGCGCTCCAGTACGCCCGGGTCTTCGGCGCCGAGACCATAGCCGTCGACGTCACCGACGACAAACTCGCCCTGGCCCGCGAGCTCGGCGCCGACCACGTCCTCGACGCCCGCACCCAGGACGTCGCCGCCCAGGTCCAGGCCCGCGGCGGCGCCCACGCCGCGATCGCCCTCGCCGTCAGCAACGCCTCCTTCCAGGCCGCCTACGGCGCCCTGCGCCGCGGCGGCACCCTCGTCCTGGTCGCCCTCCCGGCCGGCGGCAAGCTCGAACTGCCCGTCTTCGAGACGGTGTTGAACGGCACCAAGGTGATCGGCTCGATCGTCGGCACCCGCGAGGACCTCGCCGAGGTCTTCCGACTGCACGCTCTCGGCCGCACCCGGGTGATCCGCGAGAGCCGCCGCCTCGACGACGTGAACGCCTGCTTCGACGAGGTGCTGAGCGGCAAGGTCTCCGCCCGCCTGGTCTTCGACCTGCGCTGACGGCCCCCGGCCCGCCACCCGGCCGGTCAGTTCGGCGGCGCGGAACGGCCGGGCGGCGGGCACGATGCCCGGATGCCGCCACTGCTGCACACCGCCGCCCGCCCCGGTTCGTCCGGGTGGGGTTGCAGTTGCGTCTCCGTTCCGTTCGGCGTGGGTACGAAGTGGCCGGCGGTCCGGGATCGTGGGGGCAATCACTCGTGCGGCAGGGGGAGTTGCCATGGGGGACGGCCGGGGACCGGCACCGGATGCGGTGGCGGCGGCGCTGCTGGGCGACGGGCCGCACCAGGCGGTGGCCGATGTCGTGCGGGCGCGGCTGCGGATGGTGCCGGAGGGCGCCGGGGCGCTCGCGGCGGCGCAGGCGAGCCCGGGGGACGCGCAGGCGCGGGCGCTGCTGGCCGCGGCCGTCGCGCACCTGCTGGCCACGGACCCGGCGTTCGCGCAGTACCTGGCCACCACCGCGCTCGGGAAGCCGGGCGATCCACCGACCGTCCAACTGCGGAGCGAGCCCGGCACCGTGCAGCTGCGGGTCGGCCCGCCGTCCGCACCGCAGCCGAAGGGCCCGAGCACCGTTCAGCTGCGGACCGGCCCCGCGGCCGCCCGCGCCCGGGCGCTCGCCGCCCGGCGGAGCAGCGCCGGGATCGTGGCGGCGCTCGTCCTGGTGCTGATCGCCGCGCTGGTCGCGCTCGGCGTCCACCTGGGCTCGCGCCCGCTGCTGAAGCCGGGCGGGCCCGGGCTGGCGCACGCCGCGCAGCCGCTGGGCGACCCGGTGCTGGTCCAGGGCGTGCTGCCCGACGAGGGGGCGATGCCGCGCGGGTGGCGGGTGCAGCGGGGGCCGGAGTCGGGGACGGGCCCGACCGACGCGGTGCCGTGCCTGCTGCCGGACGCCTGCGACCAGCAACTCGCCTCCGCCAGCGTGACGTTCGGCGCCGCGTCGGTACAGACCGTGGAGTTCGACGTGGTCGCCTTCGCCTCCCCCGAGGCCGCCGCCAAGGCCTTCGACACCGCACTCGAACGCACCGGCGGCGTGGAGTCGACGGCGGTGGCGATCCCGCGGATCGGCGACCGGAGCGCCACCCGGACCGTCGGTTCCTCGTCGGCGGTGGCGCTGGTCCAGGTCGGCGGCGTGCTGCTCCTGGTGCGGGACGACGGGCCGGGCGCCGCCCTGACCGCGCCCGGGCTGACGGTGTTCGCCCGACTGCTCGCCGACCGCGCCCACCAGGCCCAGGAGGGCCGCACTCCCGACGCCTCCGCCCGGGGGACGACGAGCTGACGGTCGGCGCCCCCCGGCGCCCGAAGCGGGCGGGGAGCCGGGTCGTCGCCCGAATGCATGTATCGCTCCCTTGACTGGCGTCACGGACGCGCCATACTGGCCTCACTCCCCGCTCGCACAACGAGGTGCCCGCCCATGGAGCTCTCACCCTCCGCGCACGTGGACACGTTCTGCCGAGACCATCTCCCACCCTTCGAGCAATGGCCCGAACTCCTCTTCGAACTGCCGGAGTTGGCCTATCCCGACCGCCTGAACTGCGCCGCCGCCCTGCTCGACGACACCATCGAGCGCCTCGGCCCCGACCGGCCCTGCCTGCTCACCCCCACCGAACGGTGGTCCTACGGCGAACTGCGCGACCACGCCGACCGGATCGCCCGCCTGCTGACCGAGGACCTCGGCCTCGTCACCGGCAACCGGGTCCTGCTGCGCGGCCCCAACACCCCCTGGATGGCAGCCTGTTGGCTCGGCATACTGAAGGCCGGCGGGGTCGCCGTCACCACCATGCCGCTGCTGCGCGCCGCCGAGCTGACCGAACTGCACGGCATCGCCCGGCCCGTCCTCGCCCTGTGCGACCACCGCTTCCTGGACGAGCTGCACCGGGCACGGACCCCCGGACTGCGCGTCCTCGGCTACGGCGGCCCCGGCCCCGAGGACCTCACCGCCCGCTGCGCCGCCAAGGCTCCCCATTTCCCGGCCGTCCCGACCGCCGCCGACGACGTCGCACTGATCGCCTTCACCTCCGGCACCACCGGCCGCCCCAAGGCCACCCTGCACTTCCACCGCGACGTGCTCGCCATCGCCGACACCTTCTCCCGCCACCTGCTCCGCCCCACCCCCGAGGACCTCTTCGCCGGAACCCCACCGCTCGGCTTCACCTTCGGCCTCGGCGGCCTGCTGGTCTTCCCGCTGCGGGCGGGCGCCGCCGGCCTGCTGCTGGAGCACGCCACCCCGGAGCAGCTCGCCGAGCAGGTGCGCCGGCACCGGGTGAGCGTGCTGTTCACCGCGCCGACCGCCTACCGGGCCATCCTGGCCGCCGGGCTGGCGGACCGGCTCTCCGGGGTGCGGCACTGCGTCTCGGCGGGCGAGCCGCTGCCCGCCACCGTCTGGCGGGCCTTCCACGAGGCCACCGGACAGCGGTTGATCGACGGCATCGGCGCCACCGAGATGCTGCACGTGTTCGTCTCGGCCGCCGGCGGGGACATCCGGCCCGGTTCCACCGGCCGGCCCGTCCCCGGCTTCCGGGCCGCGGTCCTGGACGGGCAGGGCCGTCCGGTGCCGGACGGCGAACCCGGGATGCTGGCGGTCAAGGGCCCGACCGGCTGCCGCTACCTGGACGACGAGCGCCAGCTGGACTACGTCCGCGGCGGATGGAACCTCACCGGAGACACCTACGTCCGGGACTGCGACGGCTACTTCTGGTTCCGGGCCCGCAACGACGACATGATCGTCTCGGCCGGCTACAACATCGCCGGGCCCGAGGTCGAGCAGGCGCTCGCCACCCACCCCGACGTGGCCGACTGCGCGGTGGTCGGCGCGCCGGACGAGCGGCGCGGCACGGTGGTCAAGGCCTACGTGGTGCTGCGCCCGGGCGTCCCGGAGGGGCCGGAGACGGCACGCGGGCTCCAGGAGCACGTCAAGCGCGCCATCGCACCGTACAAGTACCCGCGGGCGGTCGAGTTCGTGCCCGGGCTGCCGCGCACCGCGACCGGCAAGCTGCACCGCGCCGAGCTGCGCCGACGGGCCGCACCGACCCCGGCCAGCGTCACCGTCGAGCGCCGGGTGGAGTGGTCCGACACCGACGCCGCCGGGCACTACCACTTCTCCGCCGTTCAGCGCTGGGCCGAGGCGGCGGAGGCGGCCCTGCTGCGCCGGCTCGGACTGGCCGACCTGTTCGGGCGGATCCCCCGGGTGCACTTCGAGGCGGACTACCGCGAACGGCTCTGGTTCGGCGACCTGGTCCGCACCGAGCTGCGGGTGGTCCGGGTCGGCGGCTCCTCGCTGCACTACGCCTTCGAGGTGCACGGCCCGCACGGGTTGGCCGCGAAGGGGCGGATGTCGGTGGTGCACTCCGCACCGCACGACGGGGGCGCCGAGCCGTGGCCCTCACAGGTCCGCCGCACACTGGCGGAGGCCGGGCCGCAGCGTCCGGAGGTGGCCGCATGAGCCCCGGGACGGCCGCCGGCGCCGGGGCGACCGTCGACCACCCCGGGCCGTCCGCCGGTCCCGGGGCGATCACCGCCCCCGAGGCGGCCGCATGAGCACCGCACGGGACCGTACCCGGATCGCCGTGATCGGCGGCGGCCCGGGCGGGCTCTACTTCGCCGCCCTGGCCAAGCAGCTGGCGCCCGACCGGGAGCTCACCGTCTTCGAACGGGACGGCCGGGACGACGAGTTCGGCTTCGGCGTGGTCTTCTCCGACGAGACCCTGGACGGCATCGCGCACGCCGACCCGCACGTCTTCGCCGCGATCAGCGCCGAGTTCGCCCGCTGGAGCGACATCGACATCCGCTTCGCGGGCGAGGTGCGCACCAGCGGCGGCCACGGCTTCGCCGCCCTGGACCGCAACCGGCTGCGCGCCGTCCTGCAACGGCGCTGCGCCGAGCTGGCGGTGGACGTGCGCTACCGGACCCCCGCCCCGCCCGTGGACCGGCTGGCCGCCGAGTACGACCTGGTGGTGGCCGCCGACGGCATCCGCTCCGGCACCCGGGCCGCCTTCCCGGAGAGCTTCCGCCCCGATCTGGACGAGCGCCACTGCCGCTACATGTGGCTCGCCACGGACAAGGTCTTCGAGGCCTTCACCTTCATCGTCGAGCGGTTCGACTTCGGCGTCCTCCAGGTGCACGCCTACCCGTACAGCACCACCCGCTCGACCTTCATCGTCGAGGCGGCCGCGGACGCCTGGCGCCGCGCGGGCTTCGAGGCCCTCGCCGCACGGGAACCGGCGCGCGGCGAGAGCGATCTGGCGAGCGTGCGTCGCTGCGCGGAGCTGCTCGCCGGGCACCTGGACGGCCACCGGCTGATCCCCAACGCCTCCCGCTGGATCCGCTTCACCACGGTGCGCAACGCGAGCTGGCGCCACCGCAACGTGGTCCTGCTCGGCGACGCCGCGCACTCCGCGCACTTCTCGATCGGCTCGGGCACCAAGCTCGCCCTGGAGGACGCCCTCGCCCTGGCCGCCTCGCTGAGCGAACAGCCCACCCTGGACGAGGCGTTGGCCGGTTACGAGGCCGAGCGGCGCCCGGTGGTGGAGTCCACCCAGCGTGCCGCGCAGGCCAGTCTGGAGTGGTTCGAGACCATCGGGCGGCGGACCGGGCAGGACGCCGACCGGTTCGCCTTCAACCTGCTCACCCGCAGCCGGCGGGTCACCTACGGCAATCTGCGGGCCCGCGACCCCGCCTTCGTGGACGCCGTGGACACCGCCTTCGGCGGCTCTCCCGGAGTGCCGCCGATGTTCCGGCCGCTGAAGCTGGGCGCACTGGAACTGCGCAACCGCGTCGTGGTGCCGCCGCTCGCCACCTTCACCTCCCCCGACGCGCTGCCCAGCGGCTTCGACCGGGCCCAGCTGACCGGGCACGCGCTCGGCGGCGCGGGGCTGGTGCTCGCCGGGATGACCGCGGTCGGCCCCGAGGGCCGGGCCACCGACCGCTGCCCGGGCCTGTGGACCGACCACCAGGAGGCCGCCTGGCACCAACTCCTCGGCGCCGTCCGGGCGGTGAGCGACACCCCGCTCGGCATCCAGCTGACCCACGCCGGCCGCCGGGGCGCGACCACCGCCCCCGGGCCGGACGGCATCGGCCGCCCGCTCACCGAAGGCTGGCCGCTGATCGCCCCCTCGGCCCTTCCCTGGGACGCCGACAGCCCCGTTCCGCACGAGGCGAACGACATCCAACTGGCCGCGGTCACCGCGGACTTCGCAGCCTCCGCCGAGCGGGCCGCCCGGGCCGGCTTCGACGTGCTGGAGCTCCAGTTCGGCCACGGCCACCTGCTCTCCTCCTTCCTCTCCCCGCTCACCAACCGCCGCACCGACCGCTACGGCGGCCCGCTGGCCCACCGGCTGCGGCTGCCGCTGGAGGTGCTGACGGCGGTACGGGCCGTCTGGCCGGCCGGCCGACCGCTGCTGGTGCGGATCTCGGCGAGCGACTGGGCGCCCGGCGGCACCACCGAGGAAGAGGCGGTGGCGATCTGCCGCGCGCTCGCCGAGGCCGGGGCGGACGCGCTGGACGTCTCCACCGGCGAGGTGGTGGCGCACCAGCGGCCGCCGTACGGGCGCGGCTACCAGACGCCCTTCGCCGAGCTGGTCCGCGCCGCCACCGGTCTGCCGACCATCGCGGTCGGCGCGATCTCCGGGTTCGACGACGCCGACTCCGTGCTGCTGGCCGGGCGGGCCGACCTGGTCGCGGTCGGCCGCGCCCAGCTGTACGACCCGCTCTGGACCCTGCACGCCGCCGCCGAGCGGGGCCACACCGGGCCGGGCGCCCGCTGGCCCGGGCCGTGGATGGCGGGCAGCCGCAGGCCGCCGGGCCCGAACGCCGACCGGGTCGCCCCGCGCCTGCAGTTGCTGCGCGAGCCGCCCGCGCCCGTCCACCGCCGCTGGTCACCACCCCTTCCTTCCGACACCGCCGAGGAATGACGAGGAGCCATGCCCCACCTGCCCCGCTTCACCGCCGCCGCCGTCCAGGCCGCCCCGGTCTACCTGGACCCGGCCGCCACCGTCGACAAGGCCGTCGCGCTGATCCACGAGGCGGCCGGGCGCGGCGCCGAACTGGTGGTCTTCCCCGAGGTCTTCGTGCCCGGCTACCCGTACTGGAACTGGACGATGAACCCCGTGCAGGGCTCGCCCTGGTTCGAGCGTCTGTACCGGGCCGCCGTCGACGTCCCCGGCCCGTACGTCGACACCCTGCGGGCCGCCGCCCGGCAGGCCGGCGTGGTGCTGGTGATCGGGATCAACGAACGCGGCGGACCCGGCCTCGGACTGCTGTACAACACCCTGCTGATCATCGATGCGGATGGCGAACTCCTCAGCGTCCACCGCAAGTTGATGCCGACCTGGGCCGAGAGGCTGACCTGGGGCCAGGGCGACGGGAGCACCCTCACGGTCCACCCCACCGCCGTCGGCCCGCTCGGCGCGCTGGCCTGCGGCGAGAACACCAACCCGCTGGCCCGCTTCACCCTGCTGGCCCAGGGCGAACTGGTCCACGCCGCCTGCTACATCGCGCTGCCGGTGGGCCCGGAGGACTACGACATGGCGGACTCGATCGCGCTGCGCACCGCCGCGCACTGCTTCGAGGGCAAGGTGTTCTCCGTCGTCTCCTGTTCCACCCTCTCGCCCGGGATGGTGGACCTGATCGCCGGCGACGACCCGCAGGTCCGCAAGCAGCTCGCCCGCCCGCACAGCGCCCTGTCCGGGATCTTCGGTCCGGACGGCCGCCCCGTCACCGAACCGCTGGTGGACGAGGAGGGCATCGTCTACGCCGAGATCGACCTCGGCCGCTGCATCCAGCCCAAGCAGATGCACGACATCGTCGGGCACTACAACCGCTTCGACGTCTTCCGGCTGCACGTGGACAACCGCCCGCTGCGGCCCCTGACGCTCCCCGAGGAGGAGGCATGACCAGCCCCGAGGGCACCCCTGGCCACAACGCTCACGACGACGACCGGATCGGCCGGGCCAGGGTCGCCGACAGCCCCGAACTGCTGACCTACTACAAGGAGTTGGCCGAGCACGAGGCCGGCGCCCTGTGGACGGTCGCGAACGAGATCGAGCCGTGGTACCCGCAGCCGAAGTCCGTCCCGGTGCTCTGGCGCTACGCCGACCTCCGCCCGCTGGTGCGCAAGGCGCTGCCGCTGGTGAAGGCCGACGACGCCGGACGCCGGGTGGTGATGCTGGTGAACCCCGGCCGTCGCGAACTGAGCGCCGCCGTCGGCCTGTTGTACACCGGCCTGCAGATCATGGGACCCGGCGAGGCGATGACGGCGCACCGCCACCAGGCCTCCGCGCTGCGCTTCGTCCACGAGGGCACCGGCGCCTGGACCGTCGTGGACGGACAGAAGCTGCAGGTCGGCCCGCGCGACTTCGCGATCACCCCGAACAACACCTGGCACGAGCACGGCAACGAGGCCGACGACGCCCCGGTGATCTGGCAGGACGGCCTGGACATCCCGCTGGTCAACACCCTCGACGCCAACTTCTACGAGGTCCACCCGGAGCTGTACCAGCGACCGGGGCCGGTCACCGGCTCCTCGCTGCTCAGCTACGGCGGCAACCTGCTGCCGTACGGCGTCGAGAAGTGGACCCGGCCGTACTCCCCGCTGCTCGGCTGGCCCTGGGAGCCCAGCTACCACGCGCTGCGCCGGCTCGCCCGCGCCAGCGAGGGATCGCCCTACGACGGCGTGATCATGGAGTACACCAACCCGGTCACCGGCGGCCCGGTGATGCCGACCATGTCCGCCCACCTGCAACTGCTGCGCCCGGGCCAGGCCACCCGCGCCCACCGGCACACCGGCTCGGTGGTGTACACCGCGGCCAAGGGGCGCGGCGCCTCGGTGATCGCCGGACAGCGCTTCGCATGGCAGCAGGGCGACATCTTCGTCGTCCCGTCCTGGGCCTGGCACGAGCACGAGAACCTCGACCGGGGCGAGGACGCCTGCCTGTTCTCCTTCAACGACTTCCCGGTGATGCACGCGCTCGGCCTCCACCGCGAGGAGGCCCACCCGGACGGGCAGCAGCCCACCGTCACCACCGCCTGACCAGGAGCCCCACCACCATGCACCTGCTGACCTTCCGCACCGACGACGACGCCGACCCCGCCGGCCGCACCGAGGACGACGGCCATTTCGACACCCCGCGCCTCGGCGCCCGGATCGACGGCGACCGGGTCGTCGACCTGACCGCCCTCGCCACCGCCGCCGGGGTCCGACTGCCCCCCGACCTCCTCGGGTTGATCCGCGCCGGAGAGCCGGCCCTGGCCACCGTCCGCGACCTGCTGGCCGGGGCCCCGGCCGGCCGGCCGCTCGCCGAGGTCTCGCTGTGCGCGCCACTGCGCCCCGGCAAGATCGTCGGCGTCGGCCTCAACTATGTGGAGCACGTGGCCGAGTCGCACCGGACCCTGGACACCGACCGCGAACTGCCCGACCGGCCGGTGCTGTTCGGCAAGCCCTCGACCGCCGTCACCGGCCCGGGCGGCCCCATCCTGCACAACGCCGACCTCACCAAGCAGCTCGACTGGGAGTGCGAACTCGCCGTGGTGATCGGCGCACCGGCTTTCCGGGTGGCCGAGGCGGACGCGCTGCGGCACGTGTTCGGCTACAGCATCGTCAACGACATCAGCGCCCGGGACCAACGCCGCTCCGGCCAGTGGTTCTTCTCCAAGGGCCAGGACAGCTACGCGCCGTTCGGCCCGGTCGTGGTGACCGCCGACGAGATCCCCGACCCGCAGCGGCTCGACCTCTCGCTGAAGGTCAACGGCGAGCTGCGGCAGGACTCCAACACCCGCCACATGCTGTTCGGCGTCGCCCGGCTGATCGCCGACATCTCCTCCGGCGTCACCCTGGAACCGGGCGACGTGATCTCCACCGGTTCCCCCTCGGGCGTCGGCGCCGGGATGGTGCCGCCGCAGTTCCTCCAGCCCGGCGACCTGGTCGAGGCCACCATCGAGCGGATCGGCACGCTCGCCAACCCGGTGATCGACGCCCGCTGACCTGCCCCGGACCGGAAAGGACCGTCCACCCGATGCCCACTTACCGGATCGGCCAGATCGTCCCGAGCTCCAACGTCACCATGGAGACCGAGGTCCCCGCCCTGCTGCGGGCCCGCGAGGCGGTCGCCCCCGAGCGGTTCACCTTCCACTCCAGCCGGATGCGGATGACCAGGGTCACCCCCGAACAACTGCGCGCCATGGACGCCGAGTCCGACCGCTGCGCCGCCGAGCTGTCGGACGCCCGGGTGGACGTGATCGGCTACGCCTGCCTGGTCGCCGTGATGGCCACCGGCCCCGGCTACCACCGGCAGGCCGAACGGCGGCTGCACCTGCGCACCGTCCAGAACGGCGCCCCCGCGCCCGTCGTCACCAGCGCCGGCGCGCTCGTCGCCGGGCTGCACGAACTCGGGGCCGCGAAGGTCGCCATGGTCACCCCGTACCTGCGGCCGCTGGCCCGGACGGTGGTCGAGTACCTCGCCGCCGAGGGCATCGAGGTGCTCGACCACGCCGCCCTGGAGATCGCCGACAACCTCGACGTCGCCGCCCACGACCCGGCCCTGCTGCCCGCCATCGCCCGCGGTCTCGCCCACGCCGAGGCGGACGCGGTGGTGCTCTCGGCCTGCGTGCAACTGCCCTCGCTGTCCGCGGTCGAGGAGGCCGAGCAGCAGTTGGGCAAGCCGGTGGTCTCGGCGGCCGTCTGCACCACCCACCAGCTCCTGCGGGCCCTCGGCCTGCCCGCCTTCGCGCCCGGCGCCGGACACCTGCTCTCCGGTGCCTACGCGTAGCCTCCCGGGCGCCTTGGAAACGCAGGATTCCGCGCCCTCGGACCGGCACTCTCGTTATGATCGCCACCACCACCGGGGAGGAGGGCCCGCGCATGTCCGAGAACACGTCCCGGCCGAGCTCCCTGATCCACACCGTCTACGGCGAGTTCGTCCGCCGCCTCGGCGGCTGGATATCCATCGCCGACCTGATCGCGCTGCTGGCCGAACTGGACGTCGACGGCCCGGCCGTCCGCTCGGCGATCTCGCGGTTGAAGAAGGCCGGCACCCTGCTCCAGGAGCGGCGCGCGGGCACGGGGTACCGGCTCGCGCTCGCGATGGAGCCGGTCTTCGAGGAGGGCGACCGGCGGATCTTCCACAGCCTGGAGCCGGCCGAACTCGCCGACGGCTGGGTGGTGGCGGTCTTCTCGGTGCCCGAGTCCGCCCGCGCCCACCGCCACCAGCTGCGCTCCCGGCTGAGCTGGCTGGGCTTCGGCAACGCCGCCCCCGGGGTCTGGCTGGCACCGGCCCGGCTGCTGCCGGACGCCCGTCGGCTGCTGGACCGGCTCGGGCTGAGCGCCTACGTCCATCTGTTCCTCTCCGCCGAGTACGCCGGCTTCGCCGATCTCCGTACGGCAGTGGCGAGTTGGTGGGACCTCCCGGCGATCGAGGCGCAGTACGGGGCCTTCGCCGACGCCTGGCACCCGGCCGCCGAGGAGCTGCGCGGACGGTCTCCGGTCGACCCGGCCGAGGCCTTCCGCGACTACGTGCCGATGCTCACCCGGTGGCGCCGGCTGCCGTACCTGGATCCGGGGCTGCCCGCGCCGCTGCTACCCGCCGACTGGAACGCGGTACCGGCGCGCGCGGTGTTCACCGAGTTGCACGGACTGCTCGCCGAGCCCAGCCTCCGGTACGTCGAGAAGGTCACCGGACTGTCCCGCCCCCAGGAGCCGCAATGACCGACCCCACCGATCCGGCGATCCGACCCGCCTCCGCCGTTCCGGCGGGCCGCCCCACCCCCGCGGACCTGCTGATCCGCGCCGCCGCCGTGCACACCCTGGTGCCCGGCGAGCCGCCCCGGCGGGCGGTCGCCGTCACCGGTGGCCGGATCACCGCGCTCTCCGCCGCGCCCGACGGACTGGACACCCTGATCGGCCCGGGCACCGAGGTGGTGGACGCCCCGGGCTCGACCGTGCTGCCCGCCTTCGACGACACCCACACCCACCTGATCCTGGCCGGACACAGCGTCCACGGCGTGCCCGTCCACCGGGCCCGCGACCTCGCCGGATTCCTCGGCCTGATCCGCGAACGCGCCGCCCGCACCCCCGCCGGGAAGTGGATCCGCACCACGGTCAACTGGCAGGAGGTCCTGCTGGCCGAGCAACGGATGCCCACCACCGGGGAGTTGGACACGGCCACCGCCGAACACCCGGTGCTGGTGCGCCGCGGCGCGTACAACATGGTGCTCAACTCGGCCGCGCTGCGGCTGGCCGGGATCACCGACGCCACCGAGGCGCCGCCGGGCGGCGTGATCGAGCGCGACGAGCACGGGCGGCTCACCGGCCGGCTGATCAACCGGGCGGTCGAGCTGGTCGAGCGGGTGCTGCCGCGCCCGAGCCTCACGGAGCGGATCGAGGGACTGCGCGCCGCCTCCGCCGACTTCGCCGCCACCGGGATCGGCACCGTCCGCGACTGCCTGGTCCCGGCCGAGGACCTCGACGTCCTGGACGCCGCCCGGGCCGAGGGCGCCCTGGCCGTCCGGGTCCGCGCGCTGGTCTCCGGCTTCGCCGCCCGCACGCCGGCCCAGGTGGACGCACTGCTGGACCGGATGGACGACTGGCGGGCGGCCGGCCGGGACGACGACCGACTGCGGCTCTGGGGCGTCAAGTTCGGGATCGACGGCGGCTTCGAGGCCGGCGCGGTGGAGGAGCCGTACCAGGGGCAGCCCTGCTACCACGGCCGGCTGCTCTGGGAGCCGGACGAGCTGCTCGCGGCGGTGGAGCGGGTGGTCGGGCGGGGCCGGCGGGTCGGCGTGCACGCCTGGGGCGACCGCGGGCTGCGCGTCCTGCTGGACGTCTTCGAGCAGGTGGTCGAGCGCCACCCCGGCCTGCCGCCGGGCACCCTGGTGGTCGAGCACGGCGGCCTGGCCCGCCCCGAGCAGCGGGCGCGGGCGATCGCGCTGGGCATCCCGGTGACGGTCCAGCACCCGCTGCTGCACGACGGCGCGCTCACCCAGCAGCGGGCCTGGGGCGAGGAACGCACCGCCGCGCTCTTCCCGCTGCGCGAGTGGCTGGACGAGGGCGCGCTGATCACCGGCGGATCGGACTTCCCGGTCGGCCCGTACGGCGCGATGGTGTCGGTGTGGGGCATGACCACCCGGGGCACCACGGCCGGGGTGGTCGGCCCGGAGCACGCGATCGGCCGGTCCGAGGCGGTCGCGCTGCACACCGTGAACGCGGCCCGGCTGACCGGCGAGAGCACGGTACGCGGCAGCCTGCGGCCGGGGGCGTTCGCCGACCTCACGGTGTGGCCGGTCGATCCGCTGGATCCGTCGGCCTGCCCGGTGGACGCGCTGCGCGAGCTGCGCCCCACTCGTACGGTGATCGACGGCCTTACCACGCACAGAGCCTGACGGTTCGTCAGGCCGCGGCGAGCTCCCGCAGGTCGATGCCGCGGTGCAGCGCGCGCAGGTCCTCGTGCAGCGTGGACGGCGGAACGGCGAGCACCCCGCAGCGGGCCCGGTTCACACAGCGCCGGGCGATCGAGCGGCGCGTCAGCCCGCGCAGCCTGACCCGCAGGCCGCCCTGCTCGCCGGTGCTGACCACCAGCAGGTCGCCCGGGCGGTCGGCCAGCCCGGTCAGCACCGTCGCGACCTCGCCGCGCACGACCAGCGGCTGCACCGGCACCCCGATCGGCAGTCCGCCGAAGGCCTGCTCCAGCGCGCTCTCCATCCGCGCCTCGGCGAGTTCCTGCCAGGCGCGCAGCAGCGGCGGGCAGGGCCGGGCCCGGTAGTTGCGCTCACCGCCGACCGGCGTCCAGGCGAGCACCGGCACCAGGACGGCCCCCCGGGCCCGGGCCTCCTCGGCCGCCCGGTGCAGGGCGGTCAGGCTGTGCAGTGAACCGCTGACTCCGACGATGACGCGGGCGCCGTCCGACATGATCCTTCACTTTCCGATGCCAAAACTCTTCAATGTCTGCGATTAGATTGCCACATCCCTCTTTTGGCCTGCAAATCGAAGGCATTCACTGAATATCACCTTGCATCGCCCGGCATATCCATGCCCTGGCCGCCACTCGGACGGACCTCCTGGAGCAACCCCCAGGTGAAGTCGGCCTCGTACCGGCGCAACCGTCCATCGGCATCCGGGACCGCGAAGTCCAGCCGGAACCTGGTCGGCGCACTGCCCTCGCGCGGCACCGCGGACGGAAACGCGGCCCCGACGTCGCCCACCACGCAGCTCCACGGCGCGAGATCGGCCGGCGTGCGCAGCGCGGGCGCCGGGGAGCCGGCCGCCCGCACCAGCCACTCGTTCAACAGCGGCCCACCGGTCTCCGCCGGGCCGAGCAGGATCTCGAAGCGCAGCTCGGGCCAGAGCGGCAGCGCCCACTGGCGCGCCACGCAGTCGAGATCCCCGATCCGACGCGGCACACTCGCCCCGGCCGGCCCGAGCACGGCCGCGTACCGGGCCGCGCCGCGCGGGAAGCCGGGCGCGCGGACCATCGCCTGCCATCGCTTGTTGGCCCCCCGCATCGAGGCCCGGGTGGCACCGAGCCGCCGCACCGCCCCCTCCACCAGCCCGGGCTGGAAATCGGCCATCCGGCGCAGCAGCACCAGCTGGAACTCGGTGACCCCGAAGCCGTTGATCGCCATGTCCGAAGCCTGGACGGGAGCGGGAAACCGGCCGCTCGACCACCCCGCGGCCGCCCCGGGCACCGTCGACGGCACCCGGGGCGGCGGTGCGTCCCGCGCCCGGTCAGGAGACCTGGACGGTGACCTTCCAGTTGATGACCCACGGCGGGCAGACCGAGCCGCGGTCCGGCACGCAGCGGCCGATCGCGGTGATGGCGCCCGTCCCGGCGGCCGCCGCCGAGAAGGTCCCGTGGGAGTCGCCGTTGGCCTCGGCGCTGCCCGCCGTCTG